>JBCCDL010000953.1:0-2371 GCA_039030815.1 Cyanobacteria bacterium P01_A01_bin.83
ACAGCAAGCTTTAAACCTTAAAATATTTGATTAAAACAGATGACGAAAAATTTGCCAGGATGTTTGTTTTTCCAACTAACAAAATTGTTAGTCAATAAGAATACTAAGAGAGACATGATCATTTTCGGATATAAGTATCTGATAATTATTAGAGAAAATAAATCAACATCTCAGATTAGATTCAGTTTACTTGAGTTAGATAGTAAGTGTTAAGCAAATCAAATACAGTTTACTACAGCTATGAAACTCAAATATATCGCTACTCTAATCACTGCCTCAATTTTAACTGTTGGTGGGTCTGCTTTTTTCTCTAGCAGCGCGATCGCTTCTTTTGAAAGTACAGGGTCATCGGCGATTGTGGCTGGAAATCCTTGTGCCTCGGTTAATCCTTGCGCCTCAGTTAATCCCTGTGCCTCAGTAAATCCCTGCGCCTCAGTAAATCCCTGTGCCTCAGCTAATCCTTGTGCAGCAGCTAGTCCCCTTGCAACAGCTAGTCCAAGGCAATTCGTTCCTGTTAATTCCAGCAATAATACAGAAGGTTCTTTTACCGTAGTAGAAGAAGACGGAAAAAGATATATTGAATTTAGCGATGACTTTGAGGTTTCTGAAGGTCCAGATCTAGAAATAATTCTCCATAAAGATCCTACCGTAGAAGCTAACATCGCTGAAGAAGATTATGTTAGCCTGGCACAGATAGAAAGCTTTACAGGTACTCAAAGATATGAAGTTCCAGAAGATGTAGATTTGGATAATTATGGTTCTGTCGCTGTATGGTGCGAAGAATTCAATGTCACTTTTGGTTACGCACAACTGTAAATATTAAATTAAATTTGCCACATTGAGGAGCTATTATGGTTCCTCATAAACTACTGTTATAGCCGTACAAAGTTTGATTAGGACACTATAAGAGTTGTTAATTCGTAAGTAGCAAGTTCAAAAAGTGTCCTAACCTTAATGCGTAATGCGATAGAGGATATGGGATCAAGATCTAATAAAGACAATCGAGATTAGGATCATAATCGATTAACGTATCACTAATCCTTTGTTTAGGCTCAGTTTAATCATCTTTTCTTCACGAAATAGAGCAAACTCTGAAACTATAACGTAAAAACAGTTGAGAAGATAACGTAACTCAAACATTTTCTATCCTTGGTCAGATTTAATTAATAGAGCGATCGCGATACTTTAAATTTAATTAAGATTTAAACTGACAAGCCTTATGTCTGAGTCTCAAAAGCTTACTCAAGAAGAAATCAGATTACAAGAAGATCGAGAACGAAAAGCATACTGGCGTAGGTGGGGTTGTTATTTAAGTAATCGTCAGTGGGGAACAGTAAGAGAAGATTATAGTGCAGATGGTTCAGCATGGGACTATTTTAGTTTTGAACAGTCTCACTATCGGGCATATCGTTGGGGGGAAGATGGCATTGCAGGTATCTCTGATAATCACCAACGGTTATGTTTTTCGTTGGCAATGTGGAATGGAAATGATCCGTTTTTAAAAGAGAGGCTTTATGGTTTAACTAATAGCCAGGGTAATCATGGTGAAGATGCCAAAGAGTATTATTTTCATCTTGATAATACGCCCACCCATTCTTATATGAAATTTCTTTATAAGTATCCGCAAAAGGCTTTTCCCTATTGGCAACTAGAACATGAGAATAAAAAGCGAGGTTTGCAGGATCGTGAATTTGAATTAATTGAAACAGGCATCTTTGATAATGATCGGTATTTTGATGTCACGGTGGAATATGCCAAGGAAACTGATGAGAATATTCTAATTTATATTCAAGTCGCAAACCGTAGTAGCGAAAGTGCCACTATTCATTTACTGCCTACTCTTTGGTTTCGTAATATTTGGTCATGGGGTTACGATGTTGACAAGCCCAAATTAAAAATCTACAGTCAATCTGAAGACCATAGTGTAATTGAGGCACAACACCCTGACCTGGGTAAAAGGTGGCTGTATTGTGCTAATTGTTCTGGTGATAAACATAACGCTTCTTTAATGTTTACAGAAAACAATACTAATTACCAACGGTTATCCTGCAAAGAAAATGATTCTCCTTATGTCAAAGATGCCTTTCATAAATATGTCGTAGAAGGAAAGCTGGATGCCGTTAATTCAGATAACATCGGGACTAAATTCGCGGCTTACTACACTTTAGAATTACAAGGGGGAGAAACCACAGGTATTCAGTTGCGACTTTGTGATCAGCCAGATCTCAATACTCCTTTTGGACAACCATTCAACGATACATTTCAGGTAAGACAACAAGAAGCCGACGAATTCTATCAGCGGGTATCTCCTCACCCCAAAAGCCTTGAGTTACAGAATATTGAACGCCAGGCGTTTGCGGGGATGCTGTGG
>JBCCDL010000954.1:0-2362 GCA_039030815.1 Cyanobacteria bacterium P01_A01_bin.83
CGCTCGGTTGCGCCAACTTTCCCTAAAGCAACGGATTGAAATGGCTGCTTCTCATGACCGAGGGATAAAAAAACTTTGTTTAGCAGGAATTAAATCCCGCGATCGCGATGCATCGTTAGAAGAAATTCGCCTACACTTTGCTCGTGCGGTACTGGCAGAAAAATTTCTCCCTGGCTTCCAACCCACAGGAGGTGATGAAACAATGTGGATTCAAGATTCAATAAGCCTTGCTGGCGAACTACATCAAATTCTGGAGTCAGTTAACATTCCCTACTACGTTAGCAAGGGTGTTGCAAGTTCCATTCACGGCGAACCCCGTTCTACTCGCGATTTAGATTTAGTTATCGAAATCCAACCCGACCAAATCAATTTGTTGGTAACAACGCTTGAAGCTGCTGGTTACTACTGTCCGGTGGGTGCGGTTGAGGATTTAAAGCGGAGACGCGAAGGTCTGCTCAACATTACCCATACCGAAACCATTGCTAACGCTGACCTGTACGTTACGGATACTTCAACCTTTGCCACATCCCAAATGGAACGACGGAGGTTGCTTGATGTCGAGGGAATGCCAGCCTTTTGGGTGATTTCTCCCGAAGACCTTGTATTGCAAAAGCTTGCTTGGGGAAGGGGAAGCCAATCTGAGAAGCAGTGGCGTGACGTGCTAGGAATACTGAAGTTGCAATCTGAAAACCTTGACTATGAATATCTTAACCAGTGGGCGGATAACTTAGGACTGCTTGATTTTCTCAGTCAAGCTTTTAGCGAAGCGGGGATTTTATCGTAAGCAATGTTTCTAATCCCAGTTTCTAATCCAATTCTATGTGCGATCTAGATTTTGATAATTGAAATCTAACCAAAACGTTTTGGTTAGTAAAAACGCTTGAATCGGCAGATTACTACTATCTGGCGGATTCCACGACGAATACACAGCTCGATTTTGGTCAATTAATACTTAAAGATTATGTCAGACCAAGACACTTTAGCTAATTTCAAACAAACAACTATCGAACTGATAGAAGAATTTCTCATAGAGAAAATTACTCAAATAGCTCCGAATTCTCTCAGAGAAGAACTTATTTCAGATGATGGTATTTTGCAAGGAGAGCCAAATTTTTTAGAACAGTTTTTTAAAATTCCCGATGAATTTTGGGATATGGGCTACAAATGGTTTCTACACCATAAATCTATCGATTGGACTATTCAAGAGATGTATAATTTCCTGGCACAGGAAATGAAACCAGCTCTAGATTTATTTCAAGATGCAATATCGGACAAAATCCTAGTTTTAACTGCAAGAAAATTCAAAGTACCCAAGCCCAATTCTGGTAGAAAAACGTCTAGAAATCGAGTCAAATTTGAAGATACTATTCCATACTTTGACCCTAATGAATATGTGCAACATCTTATAGAGTCGATGCATGATGTTTGTGCGGTCAGAATTGCAAGTGAGTTAATCACAATAATGGAATTAGATAAGCTCAACTTAGCAACTTTAGAAAATCTACTAGACAGCACATCACAATCAATTCCAATCACAGAAGAAACACTTAAAGAAATTACAGGATTACCCACCCCAGCACCGCTAAGGGCTAGCGTCGAATCCCATTACCGCCCTGATAAATGGAAAAAAGGTGCTAATAATTTTGGGGTATTTGAATCTGTTAGTAAAACCAACCCTAAAAATCGAGTAGAGGTTTACGTAGGTGGAGAAAAAGATGGTGATATTTTAGCGTGGGAAGCTGCGCTTCAGGTCATTGATTTAATGGGAATTGATGCTGCAAAAATTCAGCTAGTTTTTGCTTCTTATGCTTTTAACTCCGGCATTAGAAATCAACCCAAATTTACTTTGAAAGGTACAGAAATAATTAAACAAATAGGATGGGATAAAAAACATCGTATAACTGTCTCTGAAAAGCTTGCCAAAATTGCTAGTATTGCCTTTCATTTAGGTCGAATGTTGATGGAATGTACCTGGGTCGAAGGTAAACCAAAAGGCAATAAAGTTGATGTTAGCGTGAGCATTTCTCCCCTATGGGTAATTGAGGTTGATGCTAGGGGACAAAAGAATATTTTTACAGAAAAAGTTGATGCTCCTGAAGAAGTTTATATCAATGTAAGTCCTGGTCCTTGGGCTGAAAAATGGCTCAACAGAATGGGGATGAAAGCAGGGATGGCACTGCATCAATTTGGTTGGTTAGCCACAGAACTTTTAAAAATCGATCCCTATCACGACGAGTTGGCATTAAAACTAGCAATTCACCTAACAATGGCTAGTCGCATCAAAATGCAGGATAAAAACCAATACGAACACAAAGCTGGCAGTTTGTTGGAAGCTATAGAATTAGAAACCCGAATTAGCGCA
>JBCCDL010000955.1:0-2360 GCA_039030815.1 Cyanobacteria bacterium P01_A01_bin.83
CAGCGACATCTATGCTTTGGGAATGATGGCGATTTTTGCCCTGACAGGTATTGAGCCGAGTCTCTTATTTAGCGATCGCCATACTGGAGAAATTAAATGGCGCGATCTTGCTGTAGTTAATCCAAAATTAGCCGATATTATTGATCGCATGGTACGCCAAGACTATCGCGATCGCTATCAAGATGCAACCGAAGCTCATCAAGCATTAACAGAATTAAGCAATCAGGCGATCGCCAAACCTTTAGCCTCTCCCAAATTACTATCAACTAAAACCATACTGGCAGCTACCGCTTTATTGTTTGCCCTTGGTAGTGGCTATTACTTTTTACAACAACCAAAAACACCTTTATTGTTAACTTACGAAAATACAGAATATGGCATTGAGGTAGATTATCCCGATAATTGGATATTAGAAAAGGTTGAAGATCCCTTTGGTACTGTTGCTAGATTTTATCCAGAAGAAAGTCAGACAGAAAATACTTTCCCATTAGTAACTATAGAAGCAATAAATGTTGATGCCGATCTTTCTCTTGACGATTACAATACTGAAGCAATTTCTCAGATAATCAAACATTTACCCGAAGCAAAAATTATCAACTCGCGACCCATTGAATTAAATGATAAACCCGCCCATCGTATTGTTTATACAGGGAAAAATAAAAATAGTAATGTAACCAATAAATATTTACAGGTTTGGTTTAAAAAAGTAGACAAGATTTTTATTCTGACTTATGTTGCTCCAAAGGATAAGTATCAAGATTTTAGTGAGGCTGTAGAACAAATCATGATTGATTCTTTAGTTGAGGCAGAAGTGAATAACTAGAAACAGATTAAAGATAATTGCGATTATTTATTTTTGCAACTGCCAGACCTTAATTGTGTTGTCCTCACTTCCGCTGATAATTTTATCCCCCCTCACCGCCAGACTAGAAACTGAATCAGAATGACCAGAGAGAGTGCTTTCTAATTCTCCTGTTGCCAGATTCCAAACCTTGATTGTGTTGTCCGAACTACCACTGAAAATATTATTGCCGTTAACCATCAGACTATAAACTGAACCAGAATGACCAGAGAGAGTATGCTTCAATGTCCCCGTCGCCAAATTCCACACTTTAATGTTGTTATCCGCACCAGCACTGATAATTTGGTCTTCATTCACTGTCACGCTAAGAACAATATCAGAATGATTAGAGAGGATGATACGTTCTAATTTCCCTGTTTTCAGATTCCACACCTTAATTGTATCTTTCCCATTACTACCTAACACACTCCAATTACCACTTACAATATAGTTTCCGTCGATTGCTACGCTGAAAACAGAATTAGAATCATTATCAAAAAAGGTACGTTCTAATTCCCCTGTATTCAAATTCCACACCTTAATCGTCTTGTCGTTACTCCCGCTGACAATCTTATTCCCATTGAGCGATAGGCTAAGAATCGCACCAGAATGACCAATAAGGGTGCGTTCTAGTTCCCCTGTTGTCAAATTCCATACTTTGATTGTCTTGTCCCAACTACCACTGACCAGCTTATCCCCGCTCACCGCCATTGTGTTGACTTGATCAGAATGACTAATAAGGTTGCGTTCCAGTTCTCCTGTCGCCAGATTCCATACTTTGATTATCTTGTCCTCACCACCACTGATGTAATAGTTATCACTTGTAGCAACAGCATTAACTTTACCATCATGATTTACCCCATTGGGTGTAGTATAAGCAAGTTGATAATTATTAGCCTCTAAAAATAAATTAATCGGAATTCCACGACTGATATTTCTTCCTGTTTTAATTTCTGTTTCTCCTTCTCCATTAATCGCAATCAAGCGACCTTTTCCATCTAATACCGCACCGCCACTACTACCAGGAAGAGTTTGATTTGTATAAATAAGAGCATAACCTGCTGCTAATTCGGGATTCTTTAGAACTTCTGTATTAATGCTTCTAATCGTGCCATCTATGAAGTCTAAATCAGTTTGTTCTCCTGGAAATCCCCCAACATAGACTCTTTGAGAGGGATGAAGGTTATCTGAATTACCTATCTTGGCTATCTTGTATTTATCACTACTCTCAAATTGAACAATTGCTAAGTCTAAACCTGCAATTTCTTGCTTGCTTATCACTTCATGTTTTTTCCCATCTGGTGTCCGCACTTCATACTCTTCGTTACCTGCAACTACGTGTTGATTAGTTACGACAGAATAAATATTTCCTTGATGCTTAAAAATAACTCCAGAGCCATTGTTGTATCCTGTAATTTTGACAGTGATATTCTTGGCAATATCAGCCGTAGAAGTAAAACTACAACCAACGACCGTTACAAAGATCGTAAGAAATATCAAAATATATTTGATGTATTTC
>JBCCDL010000956.1:0-2359 GCA_039030815.1 Cyanobacteria bacterium P01_A01_bin.83
CGAACAAGTACCGAAATCGAGTCCACTTGGGTGGAGCATGATTATTACGGCAATTTTCTTGATTGTGTTTAGCCTGTTTTTGCCAGCAACTCCTGCTAAAGAAGTTCAACCCTATAGTAAATTTATCGATCTTGTAGAAAGCGAGCGCATAGAGAAAGTGACAATTAGTTCTAGCCATATTGAATATGTTCTCAAATCTCAGGGAATTGAAGAGCAAGCAGAAAGAACTTTTAAGACAGCCATAGTTGAACAAGATACGGAGTTACCAAAACTGTTACGCCAGCATCAGGTAGAATTTTCGGCTACACCATCGAGTAGCGTTTACGGAATTTGGGGTGTTATTCAGTTCTTGTTTTTCTTTTGGTTGATTATTAATTTGGGCAGTCTCTTGTTTGCTAGAGGACAACAAGGCGGTACGGGGGCAAATCTTTTTAGCATCGGTCAGAGTAATGCCAGAATTTATTCTGAAGGAACAATGGACGTGACCTTTGATGATGTAGCGGGAATCGACGAAGCCAAGGCAGAACTATACGAAATAGTCGATTTTTTGCAGCATCAGCTTAAATATTCCTTGTTAGGAGCAAAAATTCCTAAAGGAGTTTTATTAATAGGACCTCCTGGTACAGGTAAAACTCTACTAGCTAAAGCGATAAGCCTTCGGCATGGCTTCGCTACGCGGGTGAAGCTAAAGTTCCCTTCTTTAGTATTTCGGGGTCGGAATTTATTGAAATGTTTGTCGGTGTGGGGGCATCTAGAGTCAGAGATCTCTTTAACCGTGCCAAAAAACAAGCTCCTGCCATTGTCTTTATTGATGAACTTGATGCTTTAGGGAAGTCTCGCGCTACTGCGGGAGCATTTATGGGGGGGAATGACGAACGGGAGCAAACTCTCAATCAGTTACTAGCAGAAATGGATGGCTTTGAACCCAATGCAGGAGTAATACTTTTGGCTGCTACGAACCGTCCTGAAGTCCTCGATCCCGCTTTACTACGTCCTGGTCGATTTGACCGTCAGATTGTAGTTGATCGCCCTGATAAGTCGGGCAGATTGGCAATTTTAGAGGTTCACGCTAGAAATGTATCTTTAGGTTCAGATGTCGATCTTAATAAGTTGGCTGCCCGTACTCCTGGTTTTGCAGGGGCAGATCTAGCCAACTTAATTAATGAAGCTGCGCTACTGGCTGCTCGTCACAATCGTTCTGCGGTAGTAATGGCAGATTTTAATGAAGCCATCGAAAGAATTTTGACTGGATTAGAGAAAAAATCGCGGGTACTCAACGAAACCGAAAAGCAAACTGTAGCTCATCACGAAGTCGGTCATGCAATTGTGGGTTATTTGATGCCTGGTACGGACAAGGTAGAAAAAATCTCTATTGTCCCCAGAGGTATCGGTGCGTTAGGCTATACTTTGCAGCTACCCGAAGAAGACCGCTTTCTGATTATTGAAGATGAAGTTAGAGGTCGTATTGCCACACTATTGGGAGGAAGGGCAGCAGAAGAATTAATCTTTAACAAAGTATCTACGGGTGCTAGCGACGATATTCAAAAAGCCACCGACCTAGCAGAAAGATACGTTACTCTCTATGGCATGAGCGATGCCTTCGGCTAGCTTCGCAATCGCCTGGGTCCCGTGGCGTTTGAGAAGGTGCGGCAGCAATACTTAGAAGGCATAACTAATCCTCGCCGTCAGGTCAGTCCTCAAGTAGCCGAAGAGATTGATCGCGAGGTACAGAGAGTCATTGAAGTAGCCCATCAAGCAGCCTTGTCAATTCTTAGAGAAAATCGACAACTATTACTTTCTCTCGCCCAAAGCCTGTTAAATAAAGAAGTCCTAGAAGGAGAAGCACTGCGATCGCAGTTAAGTCTAGCAAAAAAAGGTTCAAAAATAGATCGATGGTTGCAATCGGGACAATTAGATCAAAATATGAACCGTGTAGTTAATTCGACTAGCAACGGTAAATCTTTGAGATGTTGAGTTTGTTAGTCGTCAGTGGTTAGTCGTTCGTTGTATCAAGACGCATCGATCCAGTCTTCTAGTTTTTCTGGCGATTTGCTTCGTGATTTTTTAGATAATGTTACTTGAGGTTTCCCAACATCGATCACCATAGAATATTTTTGCTGACGATGTTTTTTAGTGTGTTTGCGGGATTTTACTTTAGTAATCATTTTATTTTCCTCCGCTGACTTGGAATAAGTATTAATACTCTTAACTTCTACAACAGTTATAAATAAACAACTTGAGAAATTTGTGGGGAAATAAGTTAGTTGTTAGCAGTTAGTGATTAAGTAGGTAGGCAGAATAATTTATAAAACCCAAGGGGCTTGTGCTGCCTATTATCGATATCAAAGGTTGATTGTTA
>JBCCDL010000957.1:0-2357 GCA_039030815.1 Cyanobacteria bacterium P01_A01_bin.83
CCAATTATTAAACCTAGGACAAGAAATCATAAACCTCATACTATTAGCAACATATTTGTCAACAAAAATTAAACACTATCAGCACAGGAAATAAAATTATGGCAATTACTCAAGGTTCTCATCATATTGGATTAACAGTTCCCGATTTAACAGCAACCCGAAATTTCTTTGTGGATATTTTAGGTTTTGAACAGGTCGGGGAAGTTCCCGATTATCCTGCAATATTTGTTTCTGATGGAACGATAATGCTAACTCTTTGGCAAGCAGTCGATCCAGATAATTCTACGCCATTTGATCGCAAAAATAATATTGGTTTGCATCACTTTGCCCTGAAAGTTGATCGTTTGTCAACTCTTAAATCTATACATCAAACTTTGTTGAATACAGCAGGAGTAAAGATTGAATTTGCCCCCGAACCATTAGATGGTCTCCCTGCACACCACATGATGTTTTATATTCCTGGTGGCATACGCATGGAACTGATTGCTTTAGCGTCTTAATACCATTTTCAAGAATTAATGCTAATGTCAGTAGCGACATTTTTTAATTTCATTGTTGATTATCACTGGCGAGAAATTTACCAAATTTCTTGTGGATTTATTTCACTTCTTTCTGGTTGCATTTGAAGTTGAAATACGTTTGCAGTTAATCACACCAAAAGCCAGCCAAAAAACTAATAATACTGCGGTTAAGAATAAAATAGAAACTGCCCCAAAGCGATCAATTAATGCTGGGGCAACGGCAGTAAATAACCCCCCCCCGACAATTGGTTCAAAAAATAATTGTTTGTAGGCAAAGCTTTCAAATGCCCCTGTACGATTTTGAGGATCAACCATCCGAATTAAGAGGATACCTGTTGCTGTTACCCCCATTGATTGCCCCATGTCACCGATGCCTCGCTCAAACCAATACAAGGGTAAAATACGAGGTGCCAGATACATAAATGCCAAAACATTCCAGGCAATCCCAACAATTGCTAGAGTTAAAAATACGCCAATGTTAGCCCCTAAGACAGCTAAGTTTATTGATGCTAAAGCTGTTACCACTAAAAGATCTAAAGCAACACCTGCAATCCTCTCTTGTAATCTTCTGATAATTAATACTTCCAAGTCGAGACGATGCATAACTACCTGGATCACAATGCCGCCAATTAATGCCATGGGAAACAGAGGGACTGCACCAATCAGTTCTAAGCCATTTCTTCCCCAGGTTAAAGACTCTATTAGAGTCATAACTGACAAAATGATCCAACCAATGGCGATCGCTAGTCCTGTAAAACCGAAGTTTAGCGATAGCGGGTCAATTAACAGGTTACGCATCAAGCTGGCTCTTTTTGCCAAGACAGCACTAGATTCAGTCGGTGCCGCTTCCTGAAATTGAGCATCTCCCTCAGATATAGCCACAGGTTCAGCCTGAATGTAACCTTTTTGTCTACCCCAGTGTGCTAGTAGCGTACCAAAGATAATTCCTGAAATAATCCCCACAGTAGCTAAACCTAATGCCAAGTCACCTCCTTCAGCAAAGCCCAATTTGGCAAAGGTATCTTCCATTCCCCCTGCTGTTCCATGTCCCCCCTCGAATCCGATCTCAATCAACGCTCCAGCAATCGGATTAACGCCGAATACAGGAGTAAGAATCAGCAAAGTAACGGAAATACCAATTACATATTGCCCCCAAGCTAAAGTCTGACCAAAAGCAACCTGGGGTGCTGTTTTGCGCCAGATATCTCGTGGATTAGGAATATGCTCTCCTAAAAATAGTGCTGCAAACACAATATTGATAAATACTCCTGGAGATTGCGACCAAACCTCGCGCATTTGGGGGGGGAACAAACCACCAGCTAAATAGGAGTCAGGAGCAAAACCAAGGCTAGTGGCGATCGCACCTAAAGATCCCGAACCCAATAATAAAGCGATCGCGCCAGCAATGATTGATTCTGGTAAATAAAGAGTTTGAAATAATTTGATATGATGTTTGACCACTCTTGCGATTAAAAGCAAGATTCCCACCATAATAAAAGCAAATAATACATTCAGCAGATTAAACATTACATTTGATGTGAAATGAATTGAGTTTAGCAATTCTTCCACATTATTGAAATATCTAACATGACTAATGCTGGTGTTTCGCTAGCTTATTCCACGCCTGTCCTTCGGGCTGATAGCTGCCACAAGATATAGATATATTATGCTCTTGTCCCCTAAAGCAGGATAATATAATGAATCTGAAAATCGCTAATCTGCACTAGGCGTAATGTGCAATTAGCAGTTCAGCTTACAGCAAGTTTAGAGTAAGCCAAGTCTCTGATTAATGGTATTCTTGCCTCTAAATATCTACTAAGAGTATTTATATCTTCG
>JBCCDL010000958.1:0-2352 GCA_039030815.1 Cyanobacteria bacterium P01_A01_bin.83
CTATCCAGCGCGTAATCCTAATCAAAACATTGCCGATTTCAAAGCACAAATAGCTGCCAACAATCGCGGAGCGACCGAACTGCTCAAAATGGTGGAACAGTATGGCTTAGAAACTGTGCAAACTTATATGCAGTTTGTCCAGGACAATGCAGAGTTAGCAGTGAAAAAGACTCTCGCTACTTTAACTAACGGTGAGTTTAGCTATCAAATGGATAACCGTGCCAAAATCCAAGTCAAAGTTACTGTTGATCGAGAAAATAGTCGTGCCATAGTCGATTTTACTGGTACATCGACCCAACTATCAAGCAATTTTAATGCCCCCTCTGCCGTCACTCAGGCTGCGGTATTATATGTCTTCCGTACTCTAGTAGAGGATACGATTCCCCTCAACGCTGGATGTCTCAAACCGCTCGAAATTATTATTCCCCAAGGCTGTATGCTCAATCCTACCTATCCCGCTGCGGTAGTGGCGGGGAATGTGGAAACTTCCCAAACTATCGTCGATGCTTTGTATGGGGCATTAGGTGTTATGGCTGCTTCACAGGGGACGATGAACAATTTTACTTTTGGCAACCATCGCTATCAGTATTATGAAACTGTCTGTGGTGGTTCAGGTGCGGGAAGGGGTTTTAACGGTACAGATGCTGTACAGACTCACATGACTAATTCTTTACTTACCGACCCTGAAATTTTAGAATCTCGTTATCCTGTGATGCTAAAAAGTTTTGCAATTCGTAATGATAGTGGTGGTCGAGGTAAATACCGTGGTGGTAATGGGGTAGTCAGAAAAGTACGTTTTTGTGAATCGATGACGGCGGGGATATTATCAAATCATCGCCTTGTTGCTCCCTTTGGTTTAAATGGCGGGGAAACGGGAAAGGTAGGATTGAATTATATAGAAAGACAAAATAAAACCATCGAACGATTAGACAGTACAGCTACAGTACAGATGCAGCCAGGAGATACTTTTGTCATAGAGACTCCTGGTGGGGGTGGTTATGAACCCACCCCGACAATAATATAGCCGCTACTTGGTTAGATTAGGACATATTTGAAATACTGTCAGACATCTGGCGGGTGACAAACCCGTTAAACAATATAGTTTTCTCCAGGGATAACGAATATCGTCATCTAGATTAATAGTTTAGCCCAGTTGCTTATAGCAGTCGAAGCAAAGCTTAAGACGTTAAATAGATATCTCACGCAGAGGCGCAGAGGCGCAGAGGCGCAGAGAGATTTAGAGCTGTCCTAACCTATAATTCGATTGCTATATATAGTGACTGGGTTTTTTGTTGCAGGGCGATTGCGCGAAGCGCACTGGCAAAGCCAATCGCCCTCAAAGATATTTGTATAATTATTCATAACCAAACAATCTATCTGGTAGATGAGCAATTCTAACTCTCAGTCAGATCACAGCAATGCTGACCTAATCACAATTCGCCCCGAGTGTCGGGTGATGACGTGCCAAAAGCTCCCTTATTTTGTCGGTATTTCAGGTGCAACCACAGGGGCAACTGGCTTATCGATGCACCTAGTAGTTATTCCCCCTGGTGCGATCGCTGCCCCTCACTTTCACCAAGGCTTTGAAACTGGTATCTATGTTCTCGAAGGACAGGTAGAAACGCGATATGGCACCCAACTGGAAAAATCAAGCATCAATCAGGCGGGAGATTTTCTCTTTATTCCACCAGGGGTTCCTCATACTGCGATTAACATGAGTCAAACTGAATCAGCCCGCGCCATTGTTTCACGTAACGATCCCAATGAACAGGAAAATGTAGTGCCTTACAGCATTCATCCAAATTAGAGGGAGTAAATCATCCTAGCTAATTAGAAACGGTTTCAATTGCCTCTCTACCTTCATGCTCTGCTGCCTCACGGGGTGTAAAAAAATCATCTGGTTCTTAGACAGTACCGTCATCATCAATAATGCTGTATTTGTAGCAGCCGTAGGAAGTGTAATAGACAGCTAACAGATATTGATTGATGCTGACCAGTTTGATGATACTCATAGCTTTGAGCGAATGAATCATCTTCTATTGTAGTTTGATTAGAAGGGTAGAGCGATCGCTGTATCAAGATATTGTCTTACTTCAAGCGCACGCAGGCATAATTAATATTATTGAAAGCATAACAATCGTAAAATTAGTAGCCTTTAAAATCCGCAAGACAAATTAAAAATTCAGGCTAGATAAAATATTTTTCTAAATCGCGTACCAAAATCTAAAAATGGTGCTATACTACAAAAAGCTCGAATAAAGGAGTTCGCAAACCAATGAATACAGCTACTTCAAAATTTAACTTCACCAACCGCGAAGCAAACCTATATTCTTGGCAACTCTTTATACTGCA
>JBCCDL010000959.1:0-2345 GCA_039030815.1 Cyanobacteria bacterium P01_A01_bin.83
AGTCTCATCACTCCAGCGGGGGTACAGCTACGCAAACCAGCTTCACCACGGACTAGCTTGCCCAAATTAACTGGATGTAAGCCATCAGCATCTTTATTAGGATCGATACAATGTAGTAGAGCGATCGCATCTAAGTGTTGCGGCAAGGGTAGCTGAACTAAAATTCCGTCTACTCGCTCATCTTGATTTAGTTGAGCAATTACCTGTTCTAATTCTGCTTGATTCGTATTGGCAGGAAAATGTTGTCCCATCGAAGCGATGCCTACTTTTTTACAGGCTTTTTCTTTATTACGGACATAAACCGCGCTAGCGGGGTTATCTCCCACCATTAACACAGCTAAACCAGGAGGACGACCTATTTTTGGCTCTAATTCAGCAATTTTAAGAGTCAATTCTGAGTAGATCTCATTGGCGAGGGCTTTACCATCTAATAGGCGAGGAGTTGAAGCAGACATAGGTAATAATAATTAAAAAAGTTAAGCTGGATGCTAATAATTGGCAAAGAAATATCTAATGTTAATTTCTAGTTTAAGATTTAGACCCGCTATAGATCTAGTAAAACGAATTATCTCCTGGGTCATATTGAGCGTTACTCTAGTAGCTTGTGGAGATTCAATGGTTGATGTGGCTAAAATTGACACCACCAAGCTTAATAAAACCGTATCTTTAACAGGAAAAGTAGTACAAGTTGCCCCCTTTGTCGAAAATGCAGCATATCAGATTGAAGATGACACGGGAAAAATTTGGGTGGTGACAATTAAAGCTCCACCTCAACCAGGAGAGAAGATCCAAATTAAAGGCAAAATTCAATATCAGAGTTTACCTTTTGCCGAACAAGAATTGGGAGAGCTTTATTTAGTTGAACTTGAGCAGTTGGCAATTCCCCCTGATGAGCAATAATCTGGTCTGATGATTACTTTGGAATAAACAACAACTGACTATTTTGCTGATAGGCAAAGGGGAAAGGGTTAAAGGAAAAAATAATTTATCGTTTAACGTAAAAATCTGTTGCAGTACTTGAAAAACAAAAAAGTTTTATGAATAATCTTCCAGAGAAATCTTTGACATCCATTGCCGTAGCGATTATTTATCAAGATGGCAAGTATTTAATGCAGTTAAGGGATGATGTTCCCCATATTATCCATCCAGGAGTTTGGGGTTTTTTTGGCGGACATGTGGAGCCTGGGGAAGAGCCAGAAGCTGGACTCAAACGGGAATTGATTGAGGAAATTAACTATCATGTCGAGCAAGTTACTCTGTTTCGCTGTGAACGCTTTGCACATTATCTGCGTTACTTATATTATTGCCCCTTAACCGTCTCTCTAGCTGAACTAGAGTTAAGGGAAGGTTGGGATCTCAAATTGTTAACTCCAGTAGAAATTAGGCAAGGAACGGCATATTCTCCTAAAGCGCTGGCGCATAAACCCCTAGGAGAAACTCATCGCCAAGTTATGCTAGATTTTATGAACTCGAAGGTTGACACTTCAACAGTTATCAGTTGAGTAGATTTTGCTACAAACTTAGGCTGACAACTAAAGCAAAATGTTATACATAATAGTATTAATAGTACTGAATAGTATTTATGGTATTGAGAGAATAGTATCTGAACTCATGGCTCGAAACTGTCCTCAGCGCAAATTACCAAGCATGTTTAGCAAAAAACATTTCTTTAAAAACAATGATCGAGCGACAAAGTTTTAATTAATTATTAATCTTTTTTTCAGCAAATTTTTCTTTATTACGGGACATACTTTGAAAATAGCCAGGGTAGATAAACTTAAGATAGGAGGTTAATCCCTTATCTCTTGATTCAAAAGTTGTGGTAGCCGTGTTTAACAGTTTCATTCTCAGTAATCACTTAAGACAAATTCTCTTATGACCTATTCTTCCAGACGTGTTCATACATTTCTCCAATCAGTTCGCAGCAAAAATCATCGCAAAACCTTGAAACTGCTTACCGCCCTAGCAGTAACTTCCCTGGTTATATCTCAGAGTAGTTTACCTGTGACAGCAGCACTAGAAGAAAGTCCGAAAACTCTAGTTGATGAAGTGTGGCAAATTGTAAACAGTGAATTTGTAGATCGAGGATTTAATCACACCGACTGGAAGTTAAAGCGACAGGAATTACTCGGGCGAGAATACTCCGATCAAAAGTCAGCTTACACCGCCATTCGAGAATCTCTTGAAGACTTAGGCGACCCCTACACCAGGTTTCTCAGCCCATCTGAATACGACGAACTAACCAGCCAAACTTCAGGAGAACTATCGGGAATTGGTATCCAGTTAGGGCTTGACCAAGAAACCAAAAAACTAACCGTCATTGAACCGATTCCTAACTCTCCAGC
>JBCCDL010000960.1:0-2314 GCA_039030815.1 Cyanobacteria bacterium P01_A01_bin.83
AGTTTCTCATCATAGCTCTCCCCGTGTCGTTACCCCCAGAGAATTAGAAGTAGTACAGTTAGTAGCAGATCAGACCTCAATTGCGATCGCCCAATCAAATTTATTAGAGTCAACCCGCATTCAGGCACAGCAAGAAGCTTCCATCAATCAGGTAGGTAGATTTTTGCATTCGATGACCCAGATGCAGCTTAAGCAGGCATTAAGACAAACTATTTTAGCTTTACAAGGCTCAGGTGGTCGGGTTTATATTACACCTCAAGATCCAAACGATGAAGTTCAACTAGATATAACGGGAGAGCAACCTGTATTACTGCCCATAGCCATTGAAAATCAATCATCCTCAACGACACCGATTGAAGAACATCCAGACTGGGAGTTGTGGCTAGATCATGCCATTCAAACTAACAATAAGATTCAATCTTGGGCGATCGCTGAACTTGATGATGATTCACTCCCCCCCAGTCTAAATCAAGCCTTTAAACCCACTACCATCAAAAGCATACTGACTATTCAACTAGAATATAGGCAAAAAAAATTAGGTTACTTGACGATCTTTCGCCAAGGAGTTGATATCGAAACCATTTGGGCAAAACGACCAGACAGTAGTGATGATCGCAATCAATACCCCCTACGCTCTTTTGAAACCTGGTGCGAACTCCAAATTAATAAAGCTCGTCAATGGACAGACAGGGAGATTGAACTAGCGCAAATTCTGGGTAATCACTTTGCGATCGCTGTCTATCAATATCAGCTTTATCAGCAGGTTAATACCTTAAATGCGTCTTTAGAACATCGGGTACAAGAACGTACCGCCCAACTAGAGCAAATCAACCAGAAATTAGTCCAAGAAATAAGCGATCGCCTGAAAACTAGAGCAGATTTTGAAAGACTCAGCCACCAACACGAATTAATCTTAAATTCTGCGGGAGAAGGCATTTATGGCTTAGATTTGGCAGGAAAAATCACCTTTATTAACCCTGCTGCTGCCGAGATGTTGGGTTATGATGTGGCACAACTACACAATCAACCACTGCACGAAATTGTTAACCACTCCAACACGGAAGCAATTGTTTATTCCTGGTCAGAAAATCCTATCTATCAAACTATCAAAACAGGCAAGATACAGTATATTACTAATGAAATTTTTTATCGTCAGGACAAGTCGAGTTTTCCTGTAGAGTATGTCAGCACGCCGATTCGAGAACAAGGACAGATTGTGGGTGCGGTAGTAATTTTTAAAGATATTACCGAACGACAAATCATTGATCGCATGAAGGATGAGTTTGTTTCGGTAGTTAGTCACGAACTACGAACCCCTTTAACGGCGATTCGCAGTGCGGTGGGAATGCTGGCTAGCGGTCGTATAGATCCTCAATCATCTAAAAGTCAGCGTTTATTAGAAATTGCCTTTGATAACTCCAATCGTCTAGTACGTCTCATTAACGACATTCTAGATTTAGAACGGATCAAATCGGGCAAAGTAACCATGATCAAATCAAACTGTAACGTTGCCGATCTTATGACAGATGCCGTAGAAAGCCTACAGAGTATTGCCGAAAAAGCCAATATTGCGCTCAAAGTAAGACCCCTGCAAGTCAACCTCTGGATTGATCGCGATCGCATTATTCAAACTCTGACTAATTTACTCAGCAACGCCATCAAATTTTCAGATTCTAATACTACTGTTACTTTAAGTGCTTTATTACAAAGTGAGGATACAGTGAAATTTCAAGTAATAGACTGTGGCAGAGGTATTCCCCCAGAACACTTAGAAACCATCTTTGATCGCTTTCAACAGGTCGATGCCTCCGATTCGCGCGATCGGGGTGGTACGGGTTTGGGACTGGCTATCTGTCGTAGTATTGTCCAACAACATGACGGTCAGATTTGGGTTGAGAGCATTCTGGGTCAAGGGAGTACGTTTTGCTTTACTTTGCCTGTTGATATTCAGTTAGGGGCGAACGGCCGTTCGCCCGTACATAATCATGAATAAAAGAATTTTAATAATCGATGATGATGATGATGTGCGAGAAGCCACTCAAATTTGTCTAGAAGTAACAGGTGACTGGGAAATTCTTACGGCAAGTTCGGGAAGAGAAGGTTTAAATAGCGCGATCGCCGAACAGCCAGACTTAATCCTACTGGATGTAATGATGCCCGTTATGGATGGTTTAGAAACTTTTTCCGAACTACAGGCTAATGCTATCACTCGCTCAATTCCAGTCATTTTGCTAACAGCAAAAGCTCAACCAGCCGAACTGCGGCAATTTACTCAACTACAGGTGTTAGATGTTATTACTAAACCTTACGATCC
>JBCCDL010000961.1:0-2311 GCA_039030815.1 Cyanobacteria bacterium P01_A01_bin.83
CCTTTACTGTTGTTGGGACACATGATCAATTTAATTCCTGTAGAAATGGAACAAGCATTACTAGGAATTTGGACAATTGGCTTTAGCGTGTTTGCAATTCGCAAAATGATTCAAGAAATTGACCCCGATATCGGTGACAAATCTGTATTTGCTTATTTAAAACAACAGCAGTCATGAAGTAAAATTTATCACTTCTTATTCCTCATCCTTCATCCTTCATCCTTCATCCCTCACCTTAATTACTAGCTATCGGCTGATAGGGAGTTAAAAACAACTTTTTCTCTGCCAGCCTACGTCTGGTCAAACCAGGAAATGGAACTAATTGTCCCTTCTTATCTGCTTTATTCCAACGGGGAAATTCTTGGGCTGCACCAATGTAATCTCCTGCATTGAGTTTTCTGATTAAAGTACTATCAGTCAAAATCACTGTCCCTGCATTAAATACTAATGATGTTAATGCCCCCAACTGATGAGGATTTAAATCGACTTGAACATGAGACTTAACCAAGTTTTGGATATGAGCAAGCTCTTTTAATAAAGAAATATTAGCTTGTGCTTGAGTAATATATTGACCTAATCTTACTGTTTGACCATTAATTCTAGTTTGACCATAACCTATAACGGGCAAGCCATTAGTATCGGTATAGGCTGAAGCGCTAAATCCCTCAAAATTCTTGACTAAATCAACTGCTTCAGGAAGAAGTGCTAAATTTGAAGCTATTATAGTTTGATTGTGGTTAATCAGTAAAGAGTTCTGAGATTTGGTTTGAGATACTTCTTTAGTTGACCAGGCTGGGGAAGTATTTAAAGTAAAATTAAATGTAATGCCATAACCAAGAGCAAGAAAAGTATAACAATTGAATATGGCTGATTTTAAACGCATATTTAAGATTTAAAGCAAGTATTGTCTAGGTAAATATACCTGTCCAGGTGTGAATATAGCGAAAAGAGCAAAATCAGCCTTTTGACAGATGTAAATTAGTGTCAAATTAATGCGATCAAATCAAATGATGATTTAATACATAAGCAATAGCTAAATAAAAATTTTGTATTATGTCCAACAGCGATCGCTCAAGCTCAAATTCTGACTGTATCGTTATTGGTGGGGGAATTACAGGCTTAATTACGGCAACAATATTGCAACGCCAGGGACTTAAGGTAACTGTATTAGATAAAGGTAGAGGTATTGGTGGACGTTTAGCTACTCGCCGCATAGTAGCCACAGATACTATAGAAGGAGTTTTCGATTACGGCACTCAATATTTCAGCGTCAAACATCCCCAAGTTCAGGTCTGGGTGAATGATTGGTTACAACAAGGTGTAGTTAAACAATGGTGCCAAGGTTTTGCCGAACCAGATGGCAAATCAAGATACTGTGGAGTAAATGGTACTCGGGGAATTGCTAAGTATTTGGCACAAGATCTAGATGTACACACTAGCACCAGAGTGGTCAAAGTCAGCTATGACAATCGCTGGCTAGTAGAAACAGAAAATAATCAATATTATCAGGGGGATAGGTTAATCATGACTCTTCCTGTACCACAATCTTTGAATTTGTTAGATGCATCGCAAATTCAACTACCCGTAGCTATTAGAAAATCCTTAGAGCAAATTCGCTACTATAGTTGCCTTGCAGTTTTGGCTTTGTTAGAACAACCAAGTCAAATTCCATCCCCTGGAGGAATTAGCCTTGAAGATAAATCACTAGTTTGGTTGGGAGATAATCATCAAAAAGGTATTTCCCCTCATGGTTATGCTGTAACTCTCCATGCCACTCCCGAATTTAGTGATGCCCATTGGGATCGTGATGAGGAGGAAATCGCCGAGTATTTACTTAACGAAGCGTCTCACTATCTGGGTTCTCCAGTAATTAAGTATCAGGTTCATCGTTGGCGCTATAGTTTGCCCCAGACTTTCTATAGCGAACCTTGTTTAAAGTTGCCACAACTACCTTTAGTAATGGCTGGAGATGCTTTTATTGCTCCCAAAATAGAAGGTGCTGTAATTTCAGGAATTGCCGCAGGAGAATACATAACTCAGCAGAATAGAAATATTTCTTAAATTCCAAGAGTGGATTAATCCATAAAAATAAAGAAGATAGGACAATAGCATGAAACTTATGACAAAATCTAAACCTCAAGATGTGCGCTTCAAGATATATCATCAGCTAGATGAAACCTACCATCAACTCTTGAATGATTTAGCGCAAGCCGAACTTACTGATGGCGAAATTGGCAAAATTGCTCAATTATTAATGCGTTCCCGTCAGGAAGCACTCAAGCCTCTGGTTTCTCAAAATGAAATGGACGCA
>JBCCDL010000962.1:0-2303 GCA_039030815.1 Cyanobacteria bacterium P01_A01_bin.83
ATCGAGGTTGATTGCCTTGCTAAAGTCAATTACGGCTGACTCATCTTGTCCTTGCAAAGTGTGCGAGAATCCTTGTTGCGTATATTCCTGAGCAGAAGTATCCGTATCTTGATTTTGAGCAACTGCTTGTGGGGCAAATACAAAAGTAGGGAATAAAAGAAATACTGAAGTGTACAGTAATTTTGATAACTTCATTCTTTTTGTAGTGTCAGTGAATTGTCAAGTATCAATATTACTACAGTTTGTCATATGCAGTTTTTTTTGTTTTTGTGCAATCACAACAATTCCAAATAATCTTGAAATTTACCAGCTTTTTTCAATTTCAATGTTTTCACATATAATCCAAAAATCAATAGCATGTGTGTGGCACATAACTTTATTTACACTAAATTCCTTAATAATTTCTATGCCAATAATGTCTAGCAAATTTTCGTAATCAAGATCTTCAATTTCTTCTTTATCGATTATCCATTTTATTTTTTCACAGTTAGAACAAATTATACGATAAGGCATTCTTTTATTTGGATGATATAAGCAATCAATTATTACGCTCTTTCCCCAATCTTTGATTTGCATATCTACCATCAAAGATGTGTATTTACCTACTCCCAAGAAGTCAAACCCATCCATTGACCAAATCACCTCTAAAAATCAATGCTATTGATAGAATCATAACATTTTAATACTTAGGAGTTGTACTAATTCTTAAAAGTTACCAGAGAGATGGAGGCATGAGCAAAATATTTCTACTTATCTAAAAAAGTAATGATTTCTGGTTCTTAAGGATTCAAAATGTTAGCAACTTTTTCGTTAACATCATAGAGATAAATACACCAAAGCAATTGCCTTGAGTTTCAAAAAAATTGTCGGTAAGGGTAAGCTTATTAAAGCATTTAAGTTTTAAACCACCAAGGATCTACTGTAGAATTAGTTTTGATCAACAAGGCTTTTTTACGCATAAATCGCGTCAAAGCAGCGGTACCCATGCGTGAGCCACCCATGCCAGATAGCTTAAAGGCGTTTTTTTCTGCTTCGTGGATAAAGGCGGTTAATCCTGCATCGTTAATGCTAATGGCACCTGCTTCTAAATGATTGGCTACTTCCATTGCTTCTGCTTCGGTGCCAGCGAAAATAGCGGCGCTAAGTCCGTAGGTAGTATCGTTAGCTAAGGCAATAGCTTGTTGTGAATCACTAAAGGTCATCACGGGCATAATTGGGGCAAAGCTTTCTGAGGTCATGACTTTCATCTTATGGTTAACCTGGGTCAAAACTGTAGGACGACACCAGAAACCACCATCTAATTGTTCGATAGCACCACCGCAATGAACAACTGCACCTTGAGCAACTGCATCTTCTAACTGTTCGGTAATAATATCCGCTTGTTTGGTCGCTATAATCGGCGCAATCTGCCCTGATTCAAGATCTGGATAATTTAACTTGAGGCTATTTGCCTTAGCTACCAGTTTCTCAATAAAGCGATCGCCAATAGATTCGGCGACATAAATCCGTTCAATGGAGAGGCAAGATTGTCCTGCATTGACTACAGAACCCCACAAGATTGCAGAGGTTGCTAATTCCAAATCGGCTGAAGCTAAGACGATGGCTGGGTCTTTGCCCCCCAATTCGAGAAAGGCGGGTACAAACTGCTGGGCTGCCGCCGCCGCTACTTGGCGACCTGTGGCGACACTACCTGTAAAGCAAACTAGATCGATCGATTTAGTTATTGCCGCACCTGTATCCCCTGCACCTGCTATATAGACCAAGATATCTTGTAATTGGGGAACTAAAGCAATGGTTTTAGACAAAGGTTGCATAAAGCGGGGGGCAATCTCACTCGGTTTAACGATCGCGGCACATCCTGCCAGCAGTGCAGGTATAGTATCGATCGCCGAAAGTAACAGGGGGAAATTCCAGGGACTAATTACCCCGACTAAGGGATAGGGAACTAAATGCTGTTCTAGTTTAATAAATGGTACTGCGGTAGTCCGTGACTCGGTTGCTAATAAATCTGGTGCCAAACGACACCAGCGATCAATGCTAGAAAGCAGAGAATCAACCTCAAGTATCGACTCAGATAGTCTGCCTGTATCAGCCACCAAAGCTGTCGTTAGCTCTTGCTTGTGGGACGATAAAGCTGATCGCCACTGCTGCAACACCTCAATGCGCTTATCCAAACCTGCCTGTTGCCAACCTGCTTGAGCCTGACGCAAACGAGTACAAGTTTCAGTGAGCTGATCGTCTGAAGGGGGAGTAATCCAGTAATCAATTTTGCCCGTCCGTGGATTGCGAACCTCAATTTTATG
>JBCCDL010000963.1:0-2297 GCA_039030815.1 Cyanobacteria bacterium P01_A01_bin.83
GAAATTTATCGTCAACAAGAAGAACCAGAAATATTAAATAATCCACAAACTTTATCAGGAGAGGGAATCTTGCCTAATTTAATAGTTGATTTACAAGATATTTTTGAAGATTAAAAACAGATTGCTTGAATTACTACTTTATAATTTTTTATATGCGATCGCACTTTCTTGCATAATTTTTAAAATAGCGAGCGCACCAAGACATAATATGATGAAGCATTTCTATCCATTCCTTCTGCTTGGAGTTATAAAGCGCGATCGCATTTTAAGTATCAGAAAATTTTAGTTTAATGAAAGAAACAATAACTCTGTATCAATTTCCTCGCCCTGAAATAATACCAAACTTAGGTTTTTTCTGCATGAAGGTTGAAGTATTTATGAGGATGACATCTATTCCTTATAAAATCAAAGAAATACTTAATTCTAGTCAAGCACCAAAAGGCAAACTACCGTATATTATTCATCAAGGGCAAAAGATACCAGATTCAAGCCATATTATTGAATATCTTACTTCACATTTTTCTCTAACTCTTGACAATCATTTAAATCAAGAACAACTAGCGACTGCTCATGCAGTTAATATCATGTTAGAAGAACGGTTGAGGTGGTGTATTGTTTACAGTCGTTGGCTTGATGAACGTTATTGGCTTGCATTTGAAAATATTTTCCTTGACTTATTACCTTTTCCTTTGAAAACCATATTTCCTATCTTGGCACTAAGAAAGAAAAATCGCATCGCGAATACTCTTAATTATAATGGAATTGGTAAATTTACTCCTGAAGAAATATATGCGTTTGGCAAGAAAGATATTGAAGCATTAGCAACTATTTTGGGTGATAAGTCTTACCTTTTTGGAGACAAACCAACTTCTTATGATTCAACTATATATTCTTTTTTAGCTAATCTAATTGATGTGCCTCTTGAATGTTCTCTTAATACTTTTGCTCGCAATTGTGAAAATTTAACTAACTATTGTCAAAGAATGAAAAGTAATTATTTCAGTAATTTATAATTAACAATTGCAGTTTTACTTAATACAATTTAGCTCGGAGTTTTACAAAATAATACATTTTTAGACACAGAAATAAGCGAGATTTTGGCTTATTTCTGACTCGTTTTAATTTATTTAATAGTTTTTGATTTTTGATCGCTTTACTCATTACTTTCTAACTTTTATCCTTCACTAATTCCTTAGATTTTTCTTGAAGCTCTTGCTCTTGTTTACTCCTTCTAGGTTTAAAATCCTGTAACAATCCCATCAAAGCGGGAATTACAGTAGGGGTTAAGAAAGTAGAGAGAGCTAAACCGCCTGTAAGAGCGATACCCAAACCCTGATAGAGTTCTGCGCCTTTTCCTGGAAGTACCGCTAGGGGTAGCATCCCTAGTACGCTAGTACCTGCCGACATAAAAATAGGACGCAAGCGATCGCATTTCAGACATAATTAAGAGAAACAGCAAGGGAGGGAGATACTTATAATTCCTGATTGGATGGGCGAACCACGATCTCATTAACTGCTACTTCATTGGGTTGATCGATGGCATAGCGTACAGCTTGACTAATAGCGGTTGGAGGAATAAAATTAACCTCGCTAAAACTGTTATTAATTTGGTTTGCTGTTTGTTCGTCGTTACTAGATTGGATTAGTTCGCTCTCAACTGCCCCAGGATAAATAATAGTTACTCTAACTCTACCTAACGTCTCTTTACGTAAGCTTTCGCTGATACCGCGTACGGCATATTTAGTCCCACAATAAACGGCAAAATTGGGTATGGCATGGAGTGAGGCGACAGAACCAATATTGATGATGTGACCACTACTGCGTTCTTGCATATGAGGAAGTACCGCAGCAATTCCATGTAGCACACCGCGAATATTGACATCAATGGCTTTGTTCCAGTCGTCTATTTTTAAGTCAATTAGAGGACTAACTGGCATTATTCCTGCATTATTAACCAAAACGTCAATCTGACCGAAACGCTCTATGGTTACTTGTGCCATTGATTGTACTTGTTTGGCATCGGTAACATCGGTACTGTGGTAACTTACACTATCGCCTAGTTCTTCGACGAGAGATTTAAGTTTTGCTTCTCGACGTGCTGCTAACATCACTTTACAACCAGCATTGGCTAATTCTCTGACAATAGCTTCACCAATTCCACTGCTTGCACCTGTCACAGCTACAACTTTATTTTTGATACTCATTGCTATATCTCTCCAATAATTTTGTATGTGAAATTTTCTAATTTCGATCGATCGCTAATTCTTTCGATTCTTCTTGATGTTGTTGCTCTTTAA
>JBCCDL010000964.1:0-2285 GCA_039030815.1 Cyanobacteria bacterium P01_A01_bin.83
AATTCAGGAAATTTGAGTGAGAGATTCCACTATGATTTCACTATGCTGAAACAAATGTCCAATTAGATACAGAGAACCACACAGAACAATCAATTGGTCTGGATCATTAGCTTTAGCAGACTCCATAACGGTATCAAGAGCAGTAAAAATATTTTCATAGGTTTGGCATTTACTTAGTTTAGGGCAAACCTGAGTTCCTAAATCAGCTAGATCTTGAGGCTGGGCGGTACTATGACCTGGGACTGGCACCAAATGTAGTTCATCTCCTGGCTTTAACAACACCTCAAAAACATCCTGATGATCTTTGGTTGATAACATCCCCATTATCCAGGTTGTAGGCTGATTCAAAGTATCTACATACTGTCTAAGTGCCTGTGCTGCTGCGGTATTATGAGCGCCATCAATTAGCAATGGTCGATTATGCCAGGTTGTCCACTGCAATCTGCCTAACCAACGAGTTTTATTAATTCCCGTTTGAATTGCCAATTCGGGAATTGACCAACCTTGTTGTTGCAGATTTCTAATTGTGGCGATCGCCACTGCTGAATTGCTTAACTGTACTTTGCCCAATAGGGGTAGAGGATATTCTAAATCTTGATATTTTGCCCATGTAGAGCCGTTATCAGTAGGCAAATTAATTTCAATAGCAGGTTCCACTTCGGTAACGGTGGCGTTGCATTCGGCAGCTTTTTCCATCACCACAGTTTTCGCCGATGGGGGTAGTTGACCAATGACCACAGGACAATTGGGCTTAATCACTCCTGCCTTTTCCCCAGCAATATCGGCTATAGTTGGTCCTAAACGTTGCCAATGTTCTCTACTCAAAGAAGTAATTACACTTACCAAAGCCTTGTCTTTGACGTTAGTAGCGTCAAGTCTACCACCCAAACCCACTTCCATAATCGCAATGTCTACCTGCGATCGGGCAAAATAGAGCCAAGCAGCGGCAGTAATTACCTCAAATTGAGTAGGACTTTCACTTTCGGGGTCAATAGCTGAGGTGATATTCTGTAAAATTTCTACCAAATCTGCATCGGCGATCGCCTGTCCATTGAGCTGAATTCGTTCAGTCCAGTCAACTAAATGTGGTGAGGTAAAGCGACCAACACGATAGCCTGCTTCGAGCAAAATAGAAGATAAATAAGCGCAGACCGAACCTTTACCATTAGTTCCAGCAACATGGATGATGGGTACCTGGTGCTGAGGATTGCCGAGGTCAGCTAAAAGTTTGTGAATTCTAGTTAAGCCAAGGTTAACTCCAAAACGTTGAAAAGGAATTAAAAGTGAACTTACTCGATCTGCCTGTAACACCATGCCTACAACTCTCCTATTGTATTCTGATATACATAATCATAGGGGAAAGCGATCGCATAATCTCAATCCGTAGTTAAATTTTCTAAGAATCATTGATGAATTTATCATAACGGCGAGGAAATCAAAAAAATTAATTGATGCTATTTGTTAGGTTTTTATTATATTTTTCTACAAAGTACTGAAGCTCTGCTAATAACCACTCTCTTTCCTTGGATGTAATTCCTACTCCAAAATGTACTTCTTTCTCGCCTTTAACAGTACAGTAAACTAAATTGTAGCCTCTTACTTCATAATCGCTAGATGCTCCCTGAATTTTTCTAATAGCTTGAGTTTCTCCTTTTTGTAGGATGCCGAAGCCTAAAAGCCGTTTACTAACTTTAAATCTCTGTTTATCAATATGTATATATATTTGACCAAAGTTCTGAAATATAAAACCACCTAATATTGCCAGCAGTGCTAACCAAAAAGGTGAAATAAAAACAATAAATGCTAATTCTGCTAATGGGATAATACCTCTTGCCACTTCCAAAAAAGCAACATAACATACGAAAAATAAATAGCCACATAATATGTTAATACCAGAAGTAAATAATCCCAAATAAATATTCTCTTTACTAAATCTTTTTCCATCTAATCCTTGCAAAGGAATTTTAATTTCTAAACTGTCATCAGTTCTATCTAAGACGATAGAACTATTTTCTGGCTTGGGAAACTTATGCTCACTAGTTAAGCTTTTAAGTGCTTCTACTACTGATTGGAATCTTTCTTCGGCTATGGGATTTAGTATTTTATTTAACCAGTTTGTAAGCTTATCTGAAATTTTTACCACGGAACGAAAATTGATTTTCATTCTTTGCTGTGGCAGATCATCAGGGCATTGCTTAGTCAACAAAAATAGTATCGTTGCACCCAAACTATATAAATCGGAAGCAAAACTGACTTGCCCTCGTAACTGTTCGGGCGGCATATAA
>JBCCDL010000965.1:0-2280 GCA_039030815.1 Cyanobacteria bacterium P01_A01_bin.83
TCCTGTACTTTCCCCTCTCCAACTAAGGTTTTCGGATGAGGTCGCGATCGCTTTTGACGAATGGTTTGTAATACTTCGCCCCCAGCCGTATCAACCAATCCCATTAATTCATTGAGACGATCTTCAAATTCTTGCTCTGGAGTTTTATCATCCCTCAGCCCCACTAAGACTACGCGATCATGGCTAAGGTCTACCTGTTGAGCTACATATTCCCGCTCAAACTCTGCCTCTAAACCTTCCACCAGATCTAAAAAGTCTTGACTAGTCAAAGCTTCCAAGGACATCGGTGCCGATACTGTCCAATACTTTTGCTCTGTGGCGGTCGCATCTGATTGCGGTAATAAATGAGCCAAATAAGTTTTCTGAACGTAGCCTGTAGCACCACCACCACGCCTAAATTTTCCTGTACCTGTGAGAGTGATAACTGCTAAGGCATCTAGTCTCTGTCGCACCATCGCCGTAAGACTAGACTCTTTAGGAAGGTCGGGCTGTAACTTAGTAGCGATACAGCGAATCCCTGAAAGACGTTTGGCACCATAACGAGGTAATTCTAATGCTGGAATCTGAGTTTGCCCCGCACTACCGACACCAATACGAATTACTTGACCACGACGATTTAAGTAAGCACATACAGGCTGATTGATTTCAGTGCTGATAGCAGCTAATCTTTGGGCAAACTCTGGCGTTACTACAATGTCACCAGGCAATTTCTGATGATAAAGTTTTTTAAGCTGCTTGACCTGGCTCGATTTTAATCCTTTATATTTACCGTATATAGTATCGATAGGCGTTGCCTCACTAAAAACAAAGTTGGTAGATGATAATGTGATTTTAACGATTTTACGTTCCTAAGAGCTTAAGGGGGCAGTAGTGAGTCACAACTTGTAACTTAGTTAATTTTTTTTGCTCTAAATTATGGTCAAAATTGTCAGTCGCAAATCATTAGGGAAGCAGGCAGTATATGACATTGGAGTTGCTCAAGACCACAATTTTCTCTTAGCTAATGGATTGGTTGCATCTAACTGCTTTAATAAGTCTCACTCCACCGCTTATGCTTATGTTACCTATCAAACAGCCTATTTAAAGGCAAATTATCCTGTAGAGTATATGTCCGCTCTACTAACTGCTAGTAGTGGTATTCAGGAGAAAGTCGATCGCTATCGGGAAAATGCACAGAAAATGGGGATTGTGATTTTACCCCCCGATATTAATCGCTCTGTCGAGGACTTCTTACCTTTAGATGACAATCATATTCTCTTTGGCTTATCAGCAGTCAAAAATTTGGGACAGGGAGCAATTGAAAATATTCTCAGCGCTAGAAATAATGATGGTGAGTTCAAGTCTTTGGCGGATTTTTGTGAACGGGTTGAATTACGTACCGTTAATCGCAGGGCATTAGAAACCTTAATTTATTGTGGTGCTTTTGATCTCATACAGTCCAATCGTAGACAGTTGATTAATGATATTGATGTAATTATTTCTTGGGCGCAGCAACGCAGTAAAGAAAAAGCCAGTGGTCAACTAAACTTGTTTGACATGATGAATGGTGCGGCAGGAAAACAAGAAGATCAAGAGATATTTGAACAAGCACCAAGTACCCCTGTGGTGTCAGACTATCCCCTCCAGGAAAAATTACGCTTAGAAAAAGAATACATAGGTTTTTATATCAGTGACCATCCCCTTAAGGCAGTTAACCAAGCCGCACAAATTTTATCTCCCATTAGCTTGAGCGCTCTATCAGAGCAAAAAGCCAGACAAAAGATTAGTGCAGTAGTGATGCTTAATTCAGTCCGCAAAATCATCACCAAAAAAGGAGATCCCATGGCTTTTGTGCAGATGGAAGATATTACAGGAGAAGCAGAGGGAACGATCTTTCCCAGTACATATCAAGAACTAGAAGCATTATTAGAAGAAGGCAAGCAATTGATTGTTTGGGGTAAGGCACAACAGCGTAATGAAAAATATCAGCTAATTATTGATGATGCGACCACAGTGGAACAAGTTAAAATGCTGCTGCTAGAAATTACCCCTCAACAGGCTTTAGATCCTGCCCAAAGTAATTATCTCAAAAGCATTTTACTACAGCAGTCTGAATCAGAAAATAAGTTTAAAATTCCCGTGATTGCAGCTATTGGTAGAGGTGAGCAAAGACAATTTATTCGCTTTGGACAGAAGTTCTGGGTACAAAATGAAAACCAGGCGATCGCATCACTAACAAATGCTGGATTTAGAGCACATTGCGAATCTTTATTACCTCAGTAATTGTCCCTAAATTAATAA
>JBCCDL010000966.1:0-2280 GCA_039030815.1 Cyanobacteria bacterium P01_A01_bin.83
AAAAACAGCCCATACAAACTGCTGCACCAAATGGGTCATTAGAGAATGATTGACAAGTAATGATTCAAACTCCTGCTTGTCCCACCGTCTTTTATCGCACATTGCCATTTCTAAGCGAACAGCTTGCACCTTAACCGTCTGGCTGACTTGCTTCTTAACTAATTTCCAATCGGCGATCGCCTTATCTGCTAATTCGGGATTATCTTTCTTAGCTGCTTTAGGAACGTTCGCCCTAACTTTGCCATCGTTACCCCGCACTTTCGGTTTAATGCCTTCTCCTAAAACAAAACTGAACTGGCGATCGCCAAAATCAAAGACGCGATTTCCTTGCTTATCCAAACCGCAACTGGGAATAATGCGATCTTCTAGTTGTTGAAATGTAAGATTGCGCTTCCTGGCTATAGAATCCAAACAATCTTTAGCCGTACCTTTTAATGCACCAAACTTAACCTTTTGAGATACATGGTGTATCTGCATTAATGCCGTATCTGTCCCGATTTTTCGCAAACATTCTAATCCCCATACTGCCCGTTGATGGAAACTCTCTCTGGGCCATCTTTTAATATATGGTGTTAATTTAATGGCTATTTCATCCGAACCCAGCAAACCTAAAATATAAATTGCCCATTTTTCTTTTGCTGAACCACCATCATTTAACCAAAGTTCAAAAACACGCCAAATGAAAGCATCAAGAATATCTGATTTAACATAAGTTTTTAATTCTTTTATTAAAGGATGGGGACTATTGAGAGTACTTTGAGATGAAGCCTGTAGAATGAGCTTGATTTGTTCGCTGGTAAAACAATGCTGTCCTACTTGCAATGGTGGTAACTCCCCTAAAATCAACCAAGTAGAATGATATTCTCGCAAGAAAGAAGGCTTTTTAGATTTACTAGTTTTGCTTTTAGTAACGTTGACTTTAAACCACTCTGGAAGATTGCGATCGCTAAAATATAAATCCTTACTTTCAGAGTAATTTAAAACCTCTTCAGTAATTTTTTGTGCCAACTGAGGAGGAACTTCTCGAATATATTCAGCAATCAAATCTTCGTGTTGTTTAAAAGACTTCAGAAAAGCGATCGCATTTTTGGCTAGTTTACTATCCCCTTTGGCAGCATTAACCAAACCGACTACCGTACATTTCGGATTATCTAATAACCACTGTCGGGCTAACTCAGGAGCTTTAGAAGACTCAATCAAAGCCAGCATCTCTGGTGCAGTTTCGGGAGCATTAACCAACGCCAATACTTCAAATAGTTCTATTGCCTGTTTTTTCTTCCCTGCCTTGATAATGCTTTCTCTGACCCAATCTAGAGCATCATATTCTGTATGTGCTAGCCACCCTCGAATCAGAATAGGATTAGTTAAATGCAGCTTGAGACGGCGAGCATGATAGCTTACCAATTCTCCACTACTTAAACCGTATATAGAGCTAAATGAAGCTCGAACTCGACTAGATTTATCTGGTAACTTTTCTACAGATGCCAAAACGCGATCGTACATTCTGAAACAAACATAAACTGAAACCAGGTCGTACTTACTTAGGGAAGCATTTATAGACTTTAAAACTAAGGGTAATTTATCAATTACTGGCAACAGCTTATTTCTTATCTTTTCTACTTCAGCTTGGTTTTTGTAGCGTAAATAATGTATTCCCAAAGCGGTAATAAGACTCATAATAAGATTGCTGATGCTTTTTCTTATCAAATCCACAAGTCGATCAAAAGCCTCTCTCGTCGATTTATAACGTCTATGGTGTTTGGGATGACCGAAATTTTTGATGTCACATTGGGTATCTATATATTTAAATAATTCATCATCATCAAACAAACTGATATCAACCAAAGAACTAATCACTAGATCGAATTTGTCCAAATTCAGTAAAGCGATCGCTATTTCAATCGGATACCAATCAACACTTGTCTTAGATGAAATTAAAGTTGCAACAATCTCTTCAACTCCTATCTCTCCTGTAAATTTTTTGGCTCTCAAGCTATCGATTAATTCTTGAGTATCTTTGTTAGTAGTTGCTACATTTCTCAAAGAAGATTTATTCTTCAGTCCAGTATTTAAGCCCACAAACCAAAAGTGAGCTTCTTCTGGGGATAATAAAAGGGGAATTTGCGATCGCCTCCAACGCTCTGAAAGACGAGAGCCATGTTTCTCGATGAAAATCTGTTGTAATTTAGCTAGAGCTTCTTCCTTATCAAAAGGTTTAACTTCTGGCATTGGTAAAAAATTGCGATCGCGCCAAGTAGCCCATAACCAATCTTCAGGATT
>JBCCDL010000967.1:0-2270 GCA_039030815.1 Cyanobacteria bacterium P01_A01_bin.83
GCTAAACTGAACCATGCTATTTTGCGCCACAGTAATTTGGCTAATGCCAATTTAACCAACACTGTTCTTGTAGGAGCTAATTTATGCGGGGTTGACTTACAACAAGCTCATCTAAAAAGAACCAAACTAAAGTCAATTATTAGCGATTACGCGACCTGTACCCTTAAGGATCGCCATACTCAATTGTCTGCTGCAAAACTTTCTAATCAAAATAACTTAACAGTTATTCAGAAACCTGCGACCGAAACATTAATCTCAACTGTGCCTACGAAAACAACAACTGAGCAGCAAAAGCAGAGTAAATCAAATAAAAATCGAGGTGGTGTTTTATTGATAACTATTGCTATAACAATTGCGGTAGGATACGTCGCACTCTCTCAGAATTTCAGTGATTTTCGGCAAGATAAACTTGAATTTGTCAAACAGCAGTTACAATATTTAAAGCCATCCAATTGAAGATATCAGCTAATTAGATGGCTTTGATTAGTTATTTTATGATGTTGAAGCGATTAGTCGTTTTCCCATTGATCATAGGATACCAAATCTCCAATCGGATCTCTAAGCAGGTAATCACATCTTTCAAGTTCACATTCAATTGTTACCCATTCACGAGCTGGAATATACTTGCAGAGAGTATATATAGCCTGTTGGCGAGAAACAATCCCTGTTTCAATTAGTTGTCTGGCTTCATCTTTGAGGGTTTCAATAGTGTAGCTATGGGAAATAGAAGGGCATGGAGTAGCAATCATGTTTTATCACCAGATAATAATTTTTAATTTAAATCTCTCTACAAATATAAACCATATAGTAGCTGGTTGATAACAAAATATACCAAAGCGCTGTATCGAAAATTACAAAATCCCTATTTAATTAATGATTTTGAGCATAGTTGAAGATTTAATTAATTTATTTTCTCTAGCGTTTATTTTTATAATCTGGTCTAACCAAAAATATAAAGGGAGCATCCCCTGAAGGCAACTATATTTTTTTGCTCGACGATAAATTAAAGGTTACATCACCTAATACATCATGTTTCTTCCACAATGGAATGCTCCCAATATAAATAATCAAATTAAAACCCAAAGTTATTTGATTTGAAGCTGGAAAAACCCCCTTGATCAGCCAACAAACTGTTAAGAGCGATCGCTTGAGCCTGATTCATTTGTCCATAGCTAAATACTAAAGGCAGATCTGGGTCAGTTATGGATTTAAACCATTCCATAACATAAGGGCTTCCATATATAGCTATAGCCAAAACTTGTTTACTAGCAATTAATTGCCGATAAATCTGTTTAGTATCAGAGTTTAAACCAGCATTCCCCCGAAATGGATTACCTCTAATAAATATCTGTAATAGTGTAGTACGAGAGTCCTTTCCAATATGGTGAATAGTGTCGCTATCTACAATTTGTCTTTGATAACCTAACCCCTGGGGAATTGTAATACTAGGAGAATTAATATCCAGATAAGGAGTATTCAAGACATCATCCACCACGATTAAATTACGACAATTGCGATCAGCATCAGGATCGAGAGGGCTTTCATTTCTTAGCTGTGAGTCTTTCAACATCGATGCAACTAATTGTTGAGCTTGATGATCAAATAACTCTGCAACTTTGTTCTCAATGGCAAACACAGGATTTTTAGCTTGCCAAATACGTTTTAAAGACTGATGAATTCTCTGTTCTGTGATTCTTCCCGATTGAACAGCACTGTAGATCGCTGAGATTGCTATCTCAGGATCATCAGGCATTAATAAAACATCACTTCCTGCTTCAATCGCCATTACGGCAACTTCTTCAGGGGGAGCAAATTTAGTTATGCCTCCCATAATCAGAGCATCGGTAACTACTAAGCCATTAAATCCAAGCTGATGTCTGAGCTTTTCGGTAACAATAGTTTTAGATAAAGTTGCTGGCTGCCCTTTGTCCCAAGCTTGAATCAACAGATGAGCCGTCATCACGCTATCGACTTGGTTAATAATTGCCTCTTTAAAAGGCGGCAATTCAACTGCTTCTAGTCGAGACTCAGAATGAGACAGAGTCGGTAAAGCTAAATGTGAATCCGTAACGGTATCTCCATGACCAGGAAAATGCTTGGCAGTAGTCAAAACAGCAGTAGTTTTTGCCCCCTTGATAAAAGCAGTAGTCAGAGCGCCAACTATTTTAGGACAGTCACTATATGCCCGAATATTAATTACAGGATTATCAGGATTATTATTTACATCCACTACGGGAGCCAATAACCAATTAATTCCGAGCAATAGAGCC
>JBCCDL010000968.1:0-2266 GCA_039030815.1 Cyanobacteria bacterium P01_A01_bin.83
AGAGCGAGATCCTAGTTCAAAATTAGATGTTGTAGAGCAAATTCAGCAAATGATTGTTAAAATTACGGCGCAATCCCCAGTCAAGGATGCTGAGAGACTATTAGAGCTTTATTTAATTGAGATTGAAACCAATCTGCCTGATATAGTGAGAGATCGCTTTATTGCAGGTAGACTTTGGAGTGGGAGTTATAGTCTTAGATGATCAAATCTTTGACAAGTTTAGCTATTTGTTCGTAAGGTATTCAATTTCCTCAATTTTCGTCGGAAGCTTGGCGGTTAAAACTTCTGGCATAGAATCAGTAACCAGCACATCATCCTCAATTCTAATTCCTCTAACGTCTTGGAACTTTGCTAAATGTTCCCAGTTAACTACATCCTGATATTTATGGCGGAAATGAGGATCGTTTAATATTGCTGGAACTTGATAGAAACCTGGTTCAATAGTTACTACCATTCCTGCTTGGAGAGGACGGTTTAACCTCAGATAACCCAAACCAAAGCGATCGCTTCTAGTTCTTTTGCTATGATATCCTGCAATATCGCCCAAGTCTTCCATATCGTGAACATCTAATCCTAGCAGGTGTCCAACTCCGTGGGGGAAAAATAAAGCGTGGGCATCCATATCTACCATGTCTTGAGGATTACCCCGCAGAATGCCCAAATTTACCAATCCTTCAGCAATTACTAACGCTGAACGCAAATGGATCTCCTGATATTCCACCCCAGAACGAACCATGGCAATACAGTCATCGTGAGCTTGTAAAACCAGTTGATAGATATCCTTTTGGGTACTAGAGAACTTACCAGAAACTGCCCAAGTGCGAGTGATATCTGCTGCCCAGCCGTTAGGAGTTTCCGCGCCGACATCTGCCAATAAAAGATCTCCTGGCTGTAGTTGATGGTCATAAGACTCATTATGCAATACTTCCCCATGGGTAGTCACAATACTGTTATAAGCACAGGACATATTGTGAGCAATAATTACACCTTCCATAGCCCCACGAATTGACGCTTCAGTAGTGGCAGATTTTGTAGCCTGCATTCCTGCCTGATGAGCCTCAACCGATACTGCTGCCGCCTGACGTAATTCCTGTAATGCTAACTCATCATGTTGCGATCGCAATTTAACTAAAGCCTGAACTAATTCTAAATCCTGACCTTGCGCTTGACTAGGTAAAGCAACCTGCCGCTGGAGTAATTGGCACTGCTGTTGATAGGTAGCTAAATCCTGAACAGCAATGGTAGCTGCGTCTTGAGTGTGATTAGATAACTCCTGTAATGGATAAACTCGATCTGCACCCATGATGGCAGCAATTTCTGATCTGTCTGGCATTGACCCATGCCATAAAGTTGCTTCTGGGGTTGGATCATCTATAAACAGTTCTAATTCGCCACTATTTAAGCGTATAGCAGCATTAGCCAAAGGCATCCCGACAAAGTAGAGAAAATGACTGCTAGACCGAAACGGCAGCTTGTTTGCCTGGAAATTACGGGGACTATAATCACCAGACCATAATATTACTGGCTGTTTAATTAATTTGGCTAATTTCTCTCTTCTATTTTTTAAGCTAATAGCAAGAGACTGATGATTATGATTTTGATTGCTAGTAGTCAGCAAGGTTATTACCCTATTATCGGCTAAGAATCCCGTTGAGTGTATTTTACAGCAGTTCTTTGAAAAAATCTTTGAGTAGAAATAGCTTTAAACTCATCCCACGCACAAATGACGTAGGATTTCATGTTGATGGTTGATGGTTGATGGTTGATGGTTGATTGGGTTTCTATCAACTATTAACGAAGTCACCGCAGGCACTGTCCTTTTAGGGCAGTGTAACGGTGACCCCGTCGCTTTTTGTAATGTTTTCTCGCTTTTTTTTCAAAAACAATTGTTTTATTTCAGGAGGATAGGGTTGTTTTTTTGGATTGAGAACAAATTAACGACCGCATTCTCGGCATCGAAAACACTGTTTTCCTCGACGATAACCATTCGTGAATATTTTGCTTGAGCTACATTTAGGACATTTCATACCTCAAGTATAAAATAATCATCATTACTATTCAGCAACGCCGAAAAAGTTATTAAATGTCTCAATGGCTAAGGACTTAAAATGGTGATATTAGATAGGAGTTGAGTCATGAGTGTTATCGTTCCCGATGAAATTTTAACTGCGACCCGCATGAATGAGGCTGAGATGCGTCAAGAAATTGCTGTCATGCTTTTTCAGAGAGAGAAACTGACTCTCGCTCAAGCCAGTCGATTTGCCAA
>JBCCDL010000969.1:0-2263 GCA_039030815.1 Cyanobacteria bacterium P01_A01_bin.83
TAAGGAATACTGAAAGATGTCATTAGAGCCATATTGCTCGTAATGCGATGCCGACCTAGCTTAGAGCCTAGAGCTTAAAGCTTATGGCTTTTGATAAAACGTCTCAGAGTCACGTCATTTTCATGTCACATTTATAAGCTAAATATAAAAAAGTTAATCAAAATCAACAAATTGCAAAAATCAAACTAGAGACAGATAGCGATCGCAATTTAGATTCAGGACAATAGACTAAAACTCTGCTTTGGCATAAAAAGAAATATTTTTCATCCACCAAATAACCTAAAATCATGACCTCAGTTAACATTCCACCCCAGCAGTCATCAGAAGTGGAATCTGATGCTCAAAAGCAATCAACGGAAGTTCTTCATAAATCAGAGAAAAATAAAAGTAAATTATCTGGCTGGTTATTAGCAATCCTGTTTTTGGGTGGAGGAAGTATCGCTTTATGGCAAATCCTAAGTCCTAACGCTGCACCCACAGCCCAAACCATTACTCAAACACCACCGCCAAAAGCCGTAACAACTGTCGCTTTATCTCCAGGTACGGGCAACAGACAAGTCAGGTTATTAGGACAAGTAGAGGCGGGAGAAAGAGCAACGCTAAGTCCGCAAATAGATGCTAGAGTACAGCAAGTTTTAGTTAGAGAAGGCGATCGCATTACCACTGGCATGACCGTAGCTATACTCGATGATGCCGACTCTAGATTAGCTTTAGCTGAAGCAGAGGCAAGATTAGCACAGGAAAGAGGTAACTTAGCTCGATTACAAGTAGGTACTCGTCCTGAAATAATCGCCCAACGTCAAGCAGAATTAGACGCAGCCAGAGCCAGAGAAACAGAAGCTAGAGATAACCTTGAAAGAGTATCAGGTTTGACAGAACAAGGTGCATTATCTAGCAGAGCCTTAATCGAAGCTAAAGCCGAAGCCGATGCAGCAACCAGCGAAAAATACCGCGTTGAAGCTTTACTCGCTGAGGCACAAGCAGGGGCTACTAGAGAAGAAATTGACGCGCAACAAGGCTTAGTAGCAGCAGCACAAGCAGCGGTTGAACAAGCCCAATTAGCGATGCAGCGCACGGAAATTAAAGCCGCCTTTTCAGGAATTGTGCAATCGCGAGATGCCGATCCAGGGGATTATGTAGAAGTAAACGATCCTGTTATAACCATGGTTAGCGATCGCTCTTTAGATATCTTTTTAGAAGTACCAGAGAGCTTAAGCGGACAAGTTGCACCAGGAATGAGAGTTAATTTAAACGCTAGGGCGTTACCCAACTGGCAACAAGAAACAGAAATTACTGCCGTAGTCCCTACAGCTAATACAGCCTCTAGAAGACAGTTAGTTAGAGTTAGTTTGGACAATCCACCCCAGGGATTATTACCAGGAATGGCAATTCAGGCAAATCTCGATGTACCAATTGAAAGTACGAATACTTTTATTGTGCCAAGAGATGTCTTAACCAGAAGAGGTAACGAATGGCTATTATTTGCTATTGAAAATAATCAAGCACGCCAAATCAGCGTAGAGATGATTGCAGATATGGGAAGAGAAGTTGCAATTGCCAATCCCCAATTACAAGAGGGGCAAAATATTGTCATCACAGGTGGAGATGGTCTTACAGATCAAGCTGCGGTACAGGTAGTGAGTAACGAGTAACAAGTAGCGAATATTTTCTCGATCAAACTCAAATTATGCTAGAAAACCAACCAAATCTTAAAAATCAAAATAACCTCGGTTTAAAAACAAAAGATATTGTTGCTGCTTATACTCTGCTGCGGATAGTTGTAGGAATAAATTATTTCAATCATGGAGCGACCAGAATTTTTAATATTCCTGGCTTTATGGATGCGATGGTTAATACTATGGAACCTTCTTGGATTCCTGAATTCTTGGTCAGAATCAACGCAGCTTTAGTACCGCCAGTAGAGCTAATCGTCGGCGCATTAATGATTGTTGGCTTTTGGACGCGCTCGGCATTAATTGCCTGTTTTATTCTGATGGCTATTTTAATGTATGGCATCACCATCATTCAAAACTGGGATGGAGCAAGCAGCCAACTTATTTACAACATCGTTTTATTTATTTTGTTAGCAGGATTAAGTTTTAATCGTATTTCTGTAGATGGCTGGTTGAAAAATCGCGATCTCGCGAAGCGAGGCGTTGCACGACCGCCTTTCTAAGCAGTAAGGAGAATCTAATGAAGCGATCACCTATTAAGTTTATTTTTACCAAAACAATACCTTTTATTATCGTTATGACCGTAACGA
>JBCCDL010000970.1:0-2257 GCA_039030815.1 Cyanobacteria bacterium P01_A01_bin.83
AGCAAAGAGTTTTAGCAATTGAGTTTAATAAAAATACCGGTGTGATAGAAAATATTCAAGAATATGATCAAAATAATATTAATGAAATAGCATTTTACAATGATAGAACTGTTACAAGAGGCCATACTATCGGAGTTTTTGAGCAGTTAATAGGGAATTTGGGTAAATTTAATTCTAGTAGTACAGCTTTAGGCAGGGCTGCTGATAGGAAATAAACAGTATTTATCCAACATAATAATTTAGTAACATAGTAATTTTTCATAATAATGTATAAAAATCTACCAAATATTTTAACTTTAATTAGGATTATAGTTATACCATTTATATTCGCATCATTTTATTTGGATAAAAGCTTGATTAACTGGGTGGCAGCTAGTTTGTTCTTAATTGCCAGTATAACAGATTTTTTAGATGGATATCTCGCGCGAACTTTTTCGGCCCAAACTGCGTTTGGTAAATTTCTTGACCCAGTGGCGGATAAATTATTAGTAGTTTCAGTGATTTTATTGTTAGTTCATAATAATGCTATTGAAGGTGTTGAAATTTTTGCGGCTCTTGCCATTGTATGTCGTGAAATTCTTGTTTCAGGATTACGGGAATTTCTAGCAACGATCAATGTAACATTAAATGTTAGTAATATCGGTAAGGCCAAAACCTTGTTTCAAATGACAGCGTTATTTTTATTGTTACTGGGTAAAGATGCAACTGGTATTCAATTAGTTGAGACTATCGGCATTATAACTTTATGGATCGCATCATTTTTGACAGTTCTATCTGGTGCAATATATCTAAAGCAGGGGTTAAAGCATATTTAGCTTCGGTACGTCCGTCGTTTTATATGCGGAGCGACAAAGGACGAAGTCCACATGTGAGGCGGAAGTTTGCCGCATCTTCCTTGAGGACGGCGGAGTAATCTGTGAGTTAGGTTTTCGAGGTTAAGGACTCGGCATATCTTGTATAGGTATCTTAATCGTAAGCTGACATCCTTGACTTGCTTGGCTGGAGATTACCAAAAATCCCTCTAGGGCGTTGATTCGTTCTCGCATTCCCTGAAGCCCCATGCCAGTAGTGTTTTGCTCAGGGTCAAATCCCATGCCATTATCACGAATTAATAGCTGTAAATATTCTGGGCAAGTCTGTAATTCAATGGTGACTTCTGAGGCATGACTATGTTTTGCAATATTGGTTAAAGCTTCCTGAACAATTCGATAAATTGTGGTTTTAATCTCCTTGGATACTGGGCTAAACGTCGGCATATTCAAGTGGGGTTGCACTCCAGAACCTTGAGCAAAATCATGACAAAGTTGTTGAATTGCAGCTGTTAGAGGCTTCCCTCGGAGGGGATCACTGCGAAGGGTTGCTACCGATTGACGAATTTCTCGAAGTGCAGTCTTAACCAAACTATGGGATTGACAGAGAAACTCGTAGGCCTTAGGCGGGTCAGATTGCCAAAAAGCGATCGCATTAGTCAACTGAATACTTTGTGCTGTGAGAGCATGTCCGACTGAATCATGAATTTCTCGGGCAATACGATTGCGCTCATTCACCGTCGCCCGATCCTCGGCTTTTAAGGCATATTGCCGTAGCTGTTCCCGCGCTGTGGCTAACTCTTGCTGGCTACGATATTCCCGCAGCAGTGTGTTAACAACGACCCAAATGAAAGAGATACACAACACTACCAGTGTAAAATTTTTCAGAGCCATCATACTAATCAACTGGCGATATTCGTTCAGGCTCATGGACTGATAAGCAGCAATCCTAGCAGCAATCCTGGCACTATCCTCGATCATCCTCGCTTGAAACTCTGCATAGGTGTCCAAGTCATGCAGCATCGGTAGACTAGCAATAAACAAAATTAGATTAGCTTTCTGGCAAGCTTTGGAAGCAAATAGTAGACCATTACGTAAAGCAATAATTAAAAGAATGAATATGGATAAACCAACATCTCGGTCAGAGGCGGCGGGTAACCAAAATAGTAGCAATTCCAGAGCGAAATAGCATCCTGCCCCTACGCTATTTGGTTTTGGCAGTCTCAAGCCCATTAAGCCAACCAACACCTTAGAAGTTACAGAAAGGGTGATTGCTAGACTCAGGGAATGTTGAGCATTTTCGTACCTGGTAGATAAATATTCTTCAGGTAAATTTATTAGCAAAGCGCCACCAAGCAAGATCCATTCCAGGCACAAGAATAGGCTAAAGGGATAGGTGCGGAGTTGACTAAGACGGGTCATCTTTCCGGGTTCTGTAATAGGGTGAA
>JBCCDL010000971.1:0-2257 GCA_039030815.1 Cyanobacteria bacterium P01_A01_bin.83
CACAGGGGAAATTATCTTTGGTGGAGAAACCATGCGCTTTTGGGATTTTCGCGGTCCTTGGTTAGAACCCTTGCGAGGAGATCATGGTTTAGATCTCGATAAACTGCGTAATGATGTTCAACCCTGGCAAGTTCGGCGAGCTTCGGAATATATGGTGCAGGCACCGATGGGTTCGATTAACTCGGTAGCAGGACTGGCGACTGAAACCAATGGCTTTAACTTTCTTTCAATTCGTACCTGGATGACTGGTTCACATATTATTTTGGCTTTCTTCTTTTTGGTAGGTCATTGGTGGCATGCGGGTAGAGCAAGAGCGCAAGCCGCTGGCTTTGAAAGAGGACTAGACCGCGATGATGAACCTGTTTTATCTATGGGAGATATTGATTAAGCGGCTGGTGTTGAGGCTGGAATGGTGATGGGGAAGTAATGAGTAATGAGTAATAAGTAACAAAGGCGCATAGTTGAGGGTGCCTGTCTTGAATTTATTTCAAAAAGGCGTAAGTTTTTAGGTTGTGATGAGCTAAATAGCTGAAGTTCTGATTTTTATCAGGAATGTGTAACCCAACAAAATTGTTCGATTGAATAAAAATAGGAGATTTAACCATGCAGAGTTTACAAAAGGTTTTTGATAGTGTGCAAATTATGTCGATCGCAACTTTGATCATCGCGATGGCAACCTTGATGTTTTTGAGCTTTTTCCTATCTAGTATTCCCCCTGCAATGTAGCTAGCTAATAACTAACGACTAACAACTAACGACAAAACTATGACTATTGCAGCAGATCTTCCACAATCAAATATTGGTTGGTTTAAACAAATTGATGACTGGCTCAAACGCGATCGCTTTGTGTTTATTGGCTGGTCGGGACTATTACTCTTTCCCTGTGCTTATTTATCTATTGGTGCTTGGTTTACGGGGACTACTTTTGTTAGTGCTTGGTACACCCACGGGTTAGTTAGTTCCTATATCGAAGGGTGTAATGTGCTTACGGCGGCGGTATCGACTCCTGCTGATAGTATGGGTCATTCTCTGCTATTTCTTTGGGGTCCTGAAGCTAATTGGAGCTTTACCCGCTGGTGTCAAATTGGTGGTTTATGGAATTTTACAGCTTTTCATGGAGCGATTGGACTAATTGGCTTTATGCTGAGACAGATCGAAATCGCCCGTCTGATTGGTATTAGACCCTATAATGCGATCGCTTTTTCGGCACCTATCGCCGTATTTGTCTCTGTCTTTTTGGTTTATCCTTTGGGACAATCAAGCTGGTTTTTTGCTCCCAGTCTAGGAATAGGTGGCATCTTCCGCTTTGTGCTATTTTTTCAGGGCTTTCACAACTATACTCTCAATCCCTTTCATATGATGGGTGTAGCGGGAGTTCTTGGTGGTGCTTTGCTCTGTGCCATTCACGGGGCGACGGTACAGAATACTTTATTCAAAGATGCCCAGGATTTTAATACCTTTGGAGCCTTTAGTCCCACTCAAGCAGAAGAAACCTATTCTATGGTGACAGCAAACCGCTTTTGGTCGCAGATTTTCGGTATAGCTTTTTCTAATAAACGTTGGCTGCATTTCTTTATGCTATTTGTTCCTGTAACAGGCTTATGGATGAGTGCCATTGGCATGGTGGGTTTAGCTTTTAATCTGCGGGCTTACGATTTTATATCTCAAGAGTTACGGGCAGCAGCAGATCCTGGCTTTGAAACGTTTTATACCAAAAATATTCTGCTCAATGAAGGTTTACGAGCCTGGATGGCACCTCAAGATCAAATTCATGAAGGCTTTCAGTTTCCTGATGAGGTCTTGCCCAGGGGTAATGCGGAGTAGGGGCGATTCGCGAATCGCCCCTACAGAAATCAACAATAATCGGAGATTAGCAAATGGAACTCGTTCTCAAAGGTGCAATGATTACTCTCATTGTTTTATCGATGATGTTGTTGATTATGGTAGCGGTTTTTTCCGCAGTATTAGTTCTTTCTACTATACCCAAACGCGATCGCTAAAGGATATAGCAATTCTCATACATATTGGTGAGATACAAAGTTTTTGGTTTTGAGGCAGGGGGCGTGACGTGCAGAGGGCAGGTGTACCTCATGAATCCGAGAAACGCTATAGAAATACAGTTTTGTTCAGTTTAAATAATCAATTTTTACAAACAGTTAGAGGTTTAAAATGTCTAATTTATTCAAATATAAAATTGCACTTGATGCAGACATAGCTACAGAAGAAAAGGACGAATCTCATTCGCTATCTGGCATAC
>JBCCDL010000972.1:0-2254 GCA_039030815.1 Cyanobacteria bacterium P01_A01_bin.83
ATAATATATGGATTACAGCAGATTGTCCGATTGTCCTAAGTGTCCGGGACAGGTCTTGGAAAGGAAGAAATAACAGTTTTTTCGTTTGTCCGGGACAGTGTGGAGTTCAAATTAATTTTATGTCTCCATCACTATTTTTAATAGCCAATTGTGCTTGTACAATTTCATCGAATGCGGCTTTAGTTTGTTCGCTATTTAAGCTTCGGTCATGACGATATACAACGCGAGGTTGGATATAAGACTCTTCTGTATATTGCTCATATTTATCATTGTCAGAATCTAAAATATATTGGATAGCTTTTATTACTTTTTTAGCATCCTCTGATAATAGTTTATCTGTTGAATTTTGCAATATATTTTGGTTGTGAGAATAATTATCTGTTGATTGATTCGTAGATTCATTATTTGTGATTTCACTATTTGTGATTTCATAGTCATAACCGCCCCATTTTAAATACTTTCTTTCAAAGTCTGGAGTAATACCCAAACGACATACGCCTAATGTAGAAAGAAGAATAGAAGTATTAAATAAACCTGCTTCCATTGATGTTCTCAACTGTTCAAAAATCTTTATTAATTCTTCTCTGTCTTTAGTACTAGGTAGAATATCTTTGTTGTTAATTAATTTGGGTAATGCTTTGATATCACCCTTGGGATAACCATCAATCCATTCAATTCTAGATACTGCGTAAATATCGAAGTTGTCGCGCAGAGAGCCAGAACCTAGTCCCCAATCGTCAATATTTGCTGACTGGGTATCGGCGGTGACTGTTACTCCTAAAGCTGCACCGTTATTAGCAATTGTCATTATTTTGGTGGTCGCAATCTTGAATAATTCGCTATTACTAGCTTGCAATCCATCCTTGATGCTCTGCCAATCTGTTATCACCAGTTTGACTAAGGTGCGGTCTTTATCTCCTTGCTGACGCTGTTCGTAGATTTCATAGACTGCATTTACAGGTGCAAGGTCTTCTGTACCTATTTGATAAAGAGTATGGCGCGATCGCTTAATTTTGGGATGGACTGGTTCTATCTCTTTTCCTTGCCATACCCAGCATTGCATTTGGGGGTTGCGTTTGAAGAATTCTTCTAGCAGAAAGTACATTACCGTAGTCTTTCCACATCTGGAGGGAGCAACTATCATCTGACTGCGTTCTGAGATGGCAAATCCTTTGATGATTTCTTGTCCTATCTTTTGATAATCATCAATGCTCAATTCTATTGATTCGTTTGATTCGGGAGGTGATTTATCAGGGTTTGATTTGTCAGGGTTCGATTTGTCAGAGTTCGATTCTTCGCTGTTATTTTCAATTGAAACTAGCTCTGATTCTAGCTTTGCAGGATTATTTATATCTGATTCAGTATCTGAAACTATGGCTGGTGAAATAGCCATGCTTCTATTAACTTCAGTCTTTATGGCTATATTGAGGGCAGCAATTACGAGTGACGATAAGATACCTCCAGCCACTAAAGGAACTTTGAAATCTAGAGGATACACATCATCAACAGTTCTCACTTCTGCTGGGGGTTGTGGCGGTAGTTCTGCAAACATTCTTCGTTCTTCGTGCTTCGTACTGCTTAATTGATATTCTGGAGCCGTTTCTAGCCGCTTTCCAAAAAGTTTCTAGCCCCTATGGAATTGATAGGGGCTGATTTCCACTTCTTTTTCTATTTCCTAATCGGTGGAGGTGGTAATGGTCTGTTATTGAAACGCGAAACGGGCAATATTTTACGGATTTTATAGGCTGCTACATACTTTGCTTTACTGTGGTTTCTAATAAAAAAACCTCCCAGAGATATCAGTTTGAAAGTTCCAAATACAATTGCCAAAGTAGCAATTTCTCCGACCAATAATTCAAAAAACATCAGAAAACACCAAATAAATCAGTTTCAGAGTGTATTTATCTCTCTTTTCTTCCTTTCTTACTCTTTCCCTCTCTCCCTCTCTCCCTCTCTCCCTCCCTCCCTCATTCACTCTTACTTCAAAGAGCCAGCCGACCCTTTACTATTCTTATCGAGAATCAATTGATATTTCTCCTTGGTTTCCTTGGAAGTTGCAGCACCAATCAAAGCTAACCAAGCTAGAGTATTACCTGCTAAAAACATTATTTCACTGCCTATAACTAGACTCCAAGCCAAGAAACGAGCTGGGAGGATATCGCCTAAACCAAGACCGCCGATTGTGGTAGTGTAGTCTACCCAGTAAACTATCAGCCCAAAGATGATTAAAGCTGCTGCTAATCCTCCAGCACCA
>JBCCDL010000973.1:0-2253 GCA_039030815.1 Cyanobacteria bacterium P01_A01_bin.83
GACGCTGGTAACGTTTAATTCTCGTAAAGCGTAAGCCAAATCGATAATATCATCATCAGTTTCATTCATCCCGAGAATCCCCCCAGAACAGGTGGTAATGCCCGCTTGTTGGACGTTTTTAATAGTGGTAACGCGATCGCTAAAAGTATGGGTACTGCAAATATTGTCGTGATGATTTTCCGATGTATTCAAATTATGGTTTACTCGGTCTACTCCCACCTCAGCCAGACGTTGAGTTTGGGACTGGCTAAGTAAGCCTAAGCAAGCACAGATTTTGAGATCGTGTTTGTTTTTAACGGCTTGAAATGCTTCTAAAACACTGTTAAATACCGATTCCGAAGGAGATCGCCCTGAAATTGCCATACAGAAGGTACCAGCTTTTAAACTAGCCGCACGATCTGCTGCTTCTAGGATCTTGGATTGAGCTATTAAAGGATATTTTTCAATTTCGGCAGCAGATATCTTAGATTGAGAACAATAATTACAATCTTCAGGACACAAACCACTTTGAGCATTGAGTAAAAAATGCAGTCGAACGCGATTTGACCAATAATGATGACGTACCTTATACGCTGCGGCTAACTGCTGTAGTAATTCCAAATCAGGAGCATTTAATAGCTTTTTCGCCCGAGAGCGATCCAGCAATTCTCCTGAAAGGGCAAGTTCTGCGATCGCATTGTAATCAAGGTTAGTCATGGCGCTCATTATTCGCTTCTTCGAGAACTTTATTGTTTTACCATAACTGCACCCAGTAAAATCAAGAGAAAACTTTAACTAGGCAAGCAAAGCGATCTCTAGATAGTTTGATTCTTTAGCCAAGACAAAAAATACTCTTTGCTCCTTGTTCCTTATTCCTTATTCCTTATTCCTTGTTCCTTATTCCTCGTTCCTTGTTCCTTGTTCCTCGTTCCTTACTCCTTTTCCTTACAACATGTCACAACAAAAAATTATAGTTATCGGTGCAGGTTGGGCGGGTTTAGCTGCCACATCACATTTGGCTAATCAAGGCTATGATGTCACCCTCTTAGAAGCAGCATCCCATCCTGGTGGTTTAGTAGCAGGTTGGAAAACTGCTGGTGGTCGCTCAGTTGAAGGAGGAATCCACGGCTTTTGGTATCCCTATCGCAATATTTTTAATCAGGTTCGAGAGTTGGGGCTTAAACCTTTTACTCGCTTTACTCGCTCATCTCAATACTCTCCTGCGGGTTTGGAAGTAGAATCCCCTATCTTTCAACATGAGCCTCGTCTACCTAGTCCTTTAGGAACATTTGCCTATACCAGATTTAAAAGATTGCCCCTCAGCGATCGCCTTTCGGCTTTGCCGCTACTCTATGCTGTAATTGATTTTGATAATTCTCATGAAGCCTGGCAACGTTACGACAAGATGACCGCCAGAGAATTGTTTAAACAGTATGGAGTAAGTGAAAGACTGTATAAAGAGTCTTTTGAACCAATGCTGCTAGTTGGTTTATTTGCTCCAGGAGAACAGTGTTCAGCGGCAGCGGCTTTAGGAATGCTTTACTATTTTATTCTGGCACATCAACCCGATTTTGATGTGGTGTGGTGTCGTGGGACAGTGGGAGAGAAAATTTTTAAACCCTGGATTGCCAAAATCGAGGCAGCAGGGGGAAAAGTACTGACTAATAAGCGGGTCAGTGATCTTGTCATTGATCAAGCGGGAATAGCGACGGGGGTTCAATGTGGCGACGAATTCTATGATGCTGATGCTATTATTTCGGCAGTAAGCATCACAGGCATGAAAAAAATTGTCGCTAACAGCAATAATTTAAACAAATATGCTCAATTTCGTAATTTATCGAATCTTAAAGGAATTGATGTTTTAGCGACTCGTCTCTGGTTTGATCGCAAAATCCAGATTCCCCTGCCTTCTAATGCTTGCTTTGGATTTGATGTCACTACTGGCTGGACATTCTTCGATCTTAACGATCTACATGATGAATATCAAGATTATCCTGACACAGTAATTGAGGCAGACTTTTATCATGCCAATCAACTGTTGCCCATGAGTGATGAGCAAATTATTAAGAAAGTGCAGCGCGATCTAACGACCTGCATACCAGCATTTGGTACAGCAGAGGTAATAGACAGTAGCGTGATCCGTGTTAAAGAAGGTGTGACTCACTTTTTCCCTGGTAGCTATCAAAATTTGATGTCGGCGACTACTAAGATCCCTAACTTATACATGAGTGGTGATTGGATTGTCACCAACCATGGTTCATGGTCACAAGAAAA
>JBCCDL010000974.1:0-2249 GCA_039030815.1 Cyanobacteria bacterium P01_A01_bin.83
ACGATTGAGCCATATTTCCTGCTGTAACAATGGTAAAGATATGCCCTCTTCTTCAAAGGCATTTTTGATCCGACGACGAAACTCACGGGAAACCTCCCACTGTTTGAGAGGGATGGTTTTAAACCACAGTCTGACGACAAAGCCACGTTCGGCAAAATCTTCGATTCCCAGTATTTCAGGTGCTTCAAGAATCTTATCTTGCCATACCTGATCTAGATAAATTTCTGTTGCTACCTGCTTAATAATTTCAATTGCGCGATCAGCATTGGTTTGATAGGCAAAGGGTATTTTTAAATCTGATCGCGACCAACCGTTAGAATGATTTGCCACCAGAGTAATCTCACTGTTGGGAATAGTGATCAATCTTCCTTCGCCATCTCGTAGTTGAGTGATGCGTAAATTGAGGTTCTCTACCATACCGCCCACCTCGCCAATAGTTACCACATCCCCCACCGCATACTGATCTTCAAAAATAATCAACAAGCCATTAATCGTATCCTTAATTAAATTCTGGGAAGCGAAAGAAAAAGCCAAGCCCAAAACCCCCGCTCCAGCAAGAAACGGAGTAATATTCAAGCCCAAAATAGATAAAGCGACAAAAATTCCCACTGCGATCCATAAAGAAGTCACTATTCCCCGAAACAAACGAGAAAAAGTATTAACTCGTACCTGTAGTCTGCGGCTAGTATCAAGCTGAAAGACATAGCTATTGGCAAAAGTATTGTTGCTAATAGCCGTATTAATTAGAGCGATCGCAGCATAGCTCAAGCGAATTAAAATGTAACAAGCTGCGATGACGATAACCAAGCGAAAAGGAATCCTGAGTAAGGTAATAATCCACAATTGCCACAGACGAGTTTGGGGGAATAAACCCATAATTATTAAGCTACCTCCTACCCAAACTGTAATCTGCACTAGTTGCAATAGTCGGTACTGCACTTCCCTTAGATTAAATTTTTTGCGTTGTTCTAAATCAGTATTAACATGGGTCACAAGATTGGCTTTGACTAGAATTAAACGTTTTAACCAGCCAGATAACAGCCAGCTAGATAGCAGCATAACTAGCAAAATACTTCCTGCTATTTTACTTTGCTGTAATAAAAAGGCAGGCTGTCGTTCTTTTTGAACCTGCCTCAAACCCTGTTCAATTTTGCCAGCAATGTCTTGGGCATGATGATCTAATCTGACTCCATAAATACTAGCATCGCGACTATTAAGAGTCAGCACAGGAAAATTTCGTGTTCCTATACTTACATAAATGCTTTGCTGGTTATTGTCGGCTTGAGTTACAACCTGTAATGAAGCATCTTTATTTTGCAAATATGTTTTTTTGATATCTGCTAATCGCTGTTCAGTATACCTAATTCGCTGTGGCAAATTAGATTTTTGGTCGGAAAGCTCAAAGATACAGCGACCATCAAGACGCACACAGGCAGAGATTACTGAATCCGCTAGATTGCGATCCAGCTTAAAAGTTTCCAGATTTATTTTTGGCAGCAATGGCAATTGTGCTATAGCAGGACTAGTAAAAATGACCGCTATGGTTACAGCGATTAGGCTTACGCCTAGCCTACGGATCGCCAGCATCCAACGCCTAGAGTGTTTTCTGACCATATGACACAACATAAATTAAGCTACAGCCATATATTATGAGCGACAAAATGATCAATAGCCGAGAAGTTGTTTGCCAAAACTGTCATAAAACTGCCATAACTTAGAAATATTCGGTTGCTATTTTGAATACATTAAACATGCTTCTGTTCTCAGGAGATTTAATAATATGAATGCTCAAGAAATTCTTCAGCGATATGCCGCAGGACAAAGAGATTTTAGTCGACTAACTCTGATTGAGAAATGTTTAACTAACTTCAATTTGATTAGTGTAGATTTAACTGGTGCCAAACTGAACATAGAGAATGTAAACCTTAAAAAATTGGCTAAAGCTTGTTTAAAAGAGGCTAAGTTAAATCAAGAAAATCCAGCCGATTTAGAGATGATTCAATCATGCCTGGTCAATGCCAAGATGACTAGTTGCGATCTTAGTGGTGCAGATCTCAGGGATGCTAATTTTAGTGAGGCTAATTTAAAAAGAGCTAACTTAGCTGGTGCGGACTTACGAGGAGCTAATTTAAGAGGAACTAATTTGCAAAACGCCGATCTACGAGGTGCGGACTTAACAGGTGTTGATTTACGAAAAACGAAGCTAAAAGGAGCCAATTTGAAAGGAGCTTATTTAGACGAGTTAGCGC
>JBCCDL010000975.1:0-2241 GCA_039030815.1 Cyanobacteria bacterium P01_A01_bin.83
ATTTGCTATGAATATGTAGCTAAGGGGATTAGGGAAAATACTAATCTGGATCATTCTTTTATTGTTTTTATTACTATTCTGATTTTATATTGACCAGAGTTAACGATTATCTGTGACTCCCAATTAAGAACTAAAGTTTACTAAGTCAACGCCACTCAGGCGCCAAAAGCGCAGTATCTCTTAGATAGTCTTACTTCATGCTAAATCTAGGGGAGGTAGTCATTAACAAAAATTATAAATTAAAAATTTTATATAAGTAAATTTGCAGTATCTCTAGAGACTATAGGTTGTTTGGGTTTCCCCCTTTGCTACTCAACAAAAATTAACAAATGCAATATTTGATACTAAAAAATGTCTCAATCTTTTTTTTTATTTGTTAGGGTATGCAAAGTCATAAAAACTCTGTAAAAACTTTGTAAGTATATTTAGGTTTTCAAACAATGTCATTACAAGCAAGTCAATTTTAAAGCGTTTCAAATATAACTATTGTCTTACCAGATAGTTAACACTTTAATTGCTATCAAAGTGCATACCAAAATAAATCGGTTCATATAAAAACATGCCGATGTTACCAGCTTACAGATAGCTTTGAATAACTAAAATCGGATTTAGCTCGTTGGCATTAATAATTGTCATGGCTTTATTTGGCAAAAATTATCTAATTTTTATCAAATAAAAGTCCTGAGATTTTACGTTAACTAACAGCACAATAAGTTACCAATTAGTCATTATTGTCAACTAACAAATTGAGGTTGAGTTCTATGAATATCAAAGGAAAAACAGCATTAATTACTGGAGCATCTCGTGGTATTGGAAGAGCGATCGCCTTAGAATTAGCTCATCAAGGGATTCAACATTTACTGTTAGTAGCTAGGGATCGCCAAAGACTGTCAGATGTGGCAACAGAAATTACCAATCTGGGAGTCAAGGTAACAACTTTGTCTGTAGATCTGACCAAAACATCTTCAATTAATATTGCGATCGCCCATGCTTGGCGCATCCATCGACCAATTCATTTACTAGTAAATTGTGCAGGAATAGCTCATCAAGCACCATTTCTAGAAACTCAGTTACCCAAAGTTGAAGAAGAAATATCGATTAACTTATTGGGGATGATGACCATTACTCGCCTAATGGCAAAACGGATGGCAAGCCAAAAAGAAGGCACTATCGTTAATGTCTCTAGTCTTATGGGAAAAGTTGCTGCGCCTACTATGTCTACCTATTCTGCAACTAAATTTGCCATTATCGGTTTTACTCAGGCTTTGCGTAGTGAATTGGCTGGTCACAATATTAAGGTTGTGGCATTGTTACCAACCTTAACCGATACTGATATGGCAAAAGATTTAAAACTATTTCGCTGGGTGATGCCCATGACTCCCGAGAGAGTAGCCCAAAGTTTAGTTACAGGATTATATAAAAACTCAGGAGAAATTTTGGTCGGTTGGCAAAGTTATCTTGCTGTCTGGTTTCAGCGTATTTTCCCTCAATTGATGCAAAGGATTTTGATGATTGCTGCACCAACTGTATAATTGTAGCCGCTGCTTGATTAGATTAGAAAAAGCTTAGTTGTCTATAAACTTATAAGATTTAGTGTACTCTTTTTCTATTCAAGCACTCAAGGGGTATTCCCATTGCTATTGATGCACTAATACCCCTATAAAATAATTATCTGACTTTAGGAGCAGCAACTAAAGTTCAAATCGGGTTGTGAGTAAAAATTCTCAATCCCACAAATCCAACCAACACAATTAAACCTAACGTTCTGCGAAAATAATTAACGCCTTGAAACAATTCAAGCCATGCCCAAGTAAATAAAGAGCCAAAAGCTACTAAGTCTAATCCTATATTAGTCAAGCCGCTTGTAAAAACTAGTTTGAGCAAACTAGCTACACCCCAGATAATAAGAGGTGGGTTTGGGGGTTGAGCAATAACGATATTACCATTATCATCACGGAAGAATTTATCGAACAAGGTCGTTTCCATAGTCTTTTTTTTGGTAGATATCATTTTAGTTTCACAGCTAAAACAAAGATATACACGATCCTAAAGAGAGATTTTCTCTAACCACGATATTTAACCACATTGCCCATTGTCTTTAATAATCAAACTACAAAAAAAAGAGGTTAGCGATTAACTAACCTCAAATAACTAAACTGTTGCGAAATTTGCCTTAATTTTTCCCTTAACCACCAGCAACAGCAGGAACAATACTCACTTCATCACCATCACTCAGAGTAG
>JBCCDL010000976.1:0-2240 GCA_039030815.1 Cyanobacteria bacterium P01_A01_bin.83
AGAGCCACTCGCTAGTATATTAACTCCATTGTCTCCCAGGAGCGCGTCATCAAAGTCTGAACCGATAATATTTTCTATGTTATTCAGCTCTAATCCTTCAATGGGTGTGCCATCGTCTGCTGGAAGTGCGGTGAGCAGCGCTCCTTCTCCAGTTAGGGCTCCTTCTGGACCTCCTCCTTGAGTAATGTCAAGGTCAGCAATAATTCCAGCTAACGCACCAATAGTAGACCCTTCGGATACACCAGAGAAGTCGACAGTGTCAATACCTGCTCCTCCATCAATGCTATCTTTAGCATCGGAGACAAACAAATCATCATCATCAGTACCAATAAGAGTTTCTGCACCTTCCCCACTGAGAATAGGAAGATTGTCAGTAAGGATTTCAGTATTAATCATTGTCTAAATTTCTTTATATAGATTGAAAAGTATCGGCTAGATTTAGCAAACTAAAACGGATCAGCATTACTGTGCTAAAAAGGGACAAAGTTAAACCTGTCAATACTCTCAACTAGTTGATTTAGTAAAACTTCCTCCAAAAATAGTCTTAAGCTATATCTATGTAGATGAGGGTGTTTGATGTTAGCCACGGTAATAGGTAATATAGTTTACTTTTAGCTAAATAATTGACAAAAGCCATAAATTACAAAGCAATCAGGGATTATTGTTCTGTGTTGTCCCTTTGGCAGTCTAAGATTTGAACCTTAATGTACCCTGAAATATTAAGTTATTTTTGACTGTCTTATGGTTAAAGACTGGTTAAAATCTTTGATTTAAGAGCAAAAGTCTGGCTTATAGGCGAAACTTATATTAAAGCCGCAGGTTAATGGTGCTATCTTTATTGAGGCATTGATCAAGATAGCAATCTGGTAGATAGTCGCCTGAATAAAACGAGAGACATGAAGGGAAGCCTTTTGTGCCCAGGCACTCACGTTTCACGATCAGCTTCCTAACAAAGTAGCCTAAGATAGATTGGCATCATATTCTTGCGCTATTAAAAATAATAAAAGAGCAGTATCGGTTTTTGTAAAGTCTTACTTATTAGTTTTTAGTTTTTAACTGGGGTGGCGTTAGCTTTTTTGTTCCTTTAATAGAGTATTTAATCAAGCCTTCTCTGATTTGTTGATCCTCAATTAAATTAGTATCAATTAAAAACTGTAACCACGCCTGTCTTTCTTTTGCCTCAGAAGATTCAAGAGCTTGCATAATTAATTGTGACTGAAACTCTTTTTTCTTAAGTTCGATATCCCATAGACCATTTAAGGTACTGCTTACTGTCATCCCTAAAACTGCCAGTCCCCCCGTGATGACAATTCCCCAAATATTATTACCCATAATAAGCTGTTAGATGAAGCAAAATTTCAATTTATCATTTATCTGCTTTTGTGATCTAGCGATCCCTTCGCGGAGCGCAATCGCACTTCCTCAAACCTATAACTGAGCAACAACACCATAAAATCAGTCTTGCTAATAGTGCTTACTCCAGATTACTGTAAGAAAACTGAGTGCTTTATTTAAAATAATTGTTTCCCTCGATTAACGATACTCATACTAGTTCAATGTTAAGAAGAGCCATATAATTGATTGTTATCGCCAAGTTATCGGCTCAAAATGTCTAAAGCCAAGATTAAACTGTATATTGTCGATCAAGACTCAATTTTTCGGTTGGGTCTAAGAACAGCGATCGCACAATACGCCGATTTTGAAGTTATTGGGGAGGGAAACCTCAGCACTAATACTTTGCGGGAACTAACTCAGGGTTTAGTGCTAAATGTAATGGTTGTTGGGATTAACCCCCTTTCTGAAGCGGAAATATCGGGACAGGAATTTACTCAGCAGTTGCGGCAACTATACCCTCAGCTACCGTTATTTTTGTTGACCTCAAATTTTTCTAGATCACAACAGAGGAAGTTAAAGGCTTGGGGAGTTCGGGGTAATTGCGATCGCAGTGCTAGCATCAACGTAATTATTGAGGGCTTGCATACGGTTGCCTATGGCAATACCTATTGGCACACTGAGGACTATTCGCCCCAGCTATGGCAAAGAGCCTTAGCTAGCTGGAGCAAAGCTGGCAGAATTGAATTAGAACAAACACTCCAGGCAATAGAGACACAATTGGCTAATCCGAGTTTATCGGATTGGGAACGAGTATTTTTGATGGGGCGCAAACGGGAGTTGTTGACTACTCGTTGGTTATCTAATCGTCTGGTTGCCGAGTCAATTGACTTGGAGTCAGAGCAACT
>JBCCDL010000977.1:0-2230 GCA_039030815.1 Cyanobacteria bacterium P01_A01_bin.83
AAACAATATGACTTTTACCCAAGAAAAGACTTTAGGCGAACGTGTTCGGGATGACTTTCCCATTCTGCATCAGAAGGTCAACCAGAATCCCTTAATCTATTTTGATAGTGCTGCCAGTTCCCAAAAGCCCCAGGCAGTACTGGATGTTTTGCAACATTATTATCAAAGAGATAATGCTAACGTTCATCGTGGCGCCCATACTCTTAGCGGGAGGGCTACCGATGCCTATGAAAGTGCGAGGGATAAAGTTGCCCAGTTTATTAACGCTGCTTCTCGGGATGAGATTGTCTTTACCCGCAATGCTAGTGAAGCGATTAATTTAGTAGCTTATAGCTGGGGATTGGCTAATTTAAAACCAGAGGATGAAATTGTACTTTCGGTGATGGAACACCATAGTAACATTGTTCCTTGGCAATTGATTGCCGAAAAAACTGGTGCTGTAATCAAGTATGTAGAATTAACTCCCAGTGAAGAGTTTGACTTTGAGCAGTATAAGTCTTTACTGTCAGACAAAACCAAACTAGTATCTGTGGTTCATGTTTCTAATACTTTAGGCGTAATTAATCCCGTAACCGAGATTACTCAAGAGGCTCATAACCATGGTGCTAAGGTACTGATTGATGCCTGTCAAAGCGTGCCTCACATGCCTATCGATGTCCAGGGGATCAGCTGTGATTGGCTAGTGGCTTCAGGACATAAAATGTGTGCCACTACGGGCATTGGTTTTCTGTATGGTAAAAAAGACATTTTGCTGGCAATGCCTCCGTTTATGGGTGGTGGTGAGATGATTGATGAGGTGTTTCTTGATCACTCCACCTATGGCGATTTACCTCATAAGTTTGAAGCAGGTACTCCTGCTATTGGAGAAGCGATCGCTCTTGGGGCAGCAGTGGACTATCTTAATAGTATTGGGATGGATAAGATTCATGCCTATGAAGCAGAATTAACGGCATATTTATTTAAGCAACTAGAAACTATTTCTGAGTTAAGAATTTATGGCAAGAAGCCAAATCCAGATGGCGAAGGAAGAGCTGCTTTAGCTGCGTTTAACATCCCAGGGATTCATGCCAGCGATTTAGCAACCCTACTCGACCATGAAGGTATTGCTATCCGTTCAGGACATCATTGTACACAACCCCTACATCGTATTTTTAATGCTTCTGGTAGTGCTAGGGCTAGTTTGTACTTCTACAACACTCCCCAAGAAATTGATGCCTTTGTTGCCGCATTGAAAAGCACAATTGATTTTTTCAAAAATATGGATGAATAGCTATCATTGGCTTGATTAATTCCACTGTTAACATCAGTTTTAGTATTAATCAAGATTACTCACAACGCCGTCACAGCCAAGAGTATAGTAATCCATGGTTGCGATATCGTCATAAATACTTGAACAGTTTTTCTCGTATTTTGAAGCTGCTTAAGATTACTTTACTACTCGACACTAAATAATTGTGCTGCTGTCAATGATAGTTGTTCAATAACAGTTGAATTAATTACTTGATCTTCTACAAAGACCGATTCCTCATACAGCCCATCAATCAAAGATAATACTGTCACCTTAGAGAACTCAGGATCGACAATCCAATACTCAATAATTCCCCGTGCCGCATATTCAGATCGCTTATATCGATAGTCTCGGTCTCGATTTGTTTTCCCAGGAGATACCACTTCTACAACCAATACAGGTGAGGGCATATCAGCGGTAATAGTAGCGCGTCTGCCGCCAATTGCCGTAAATAATTCCTCGGTCAGAATTAGCAAATCAGGCATTCTCACCCGAACACGATTGCCTGTTACTACGATTTCAGTATCTTTATGGCGAATAAGCCGAATGGGGACAAGCTTAATAAATTCTGATAACAAGTAGAGAGCAATCAAATTATTGCGATCGCTTTCTGGAGGCATAGTAATTAATTTTCCATCAACCAACTCATAATGATTATCCGTATCGTCATCATAAGCAAGATATTCTTCCAGAGTCAACAAAGTGGTGGCAGTAGTCATTGCTTTGGAATGTCGTTTAACTCATATATTGAAAATATACTAACGAAATTTCAGTACTTTAAGCATAGCCATTAACGCAAAATATGAATAGTTGACCGATTCTGACCCAGTCTTGAGGAGTAGCAAACAAGCAACAAAATGTTTTGGGTTCTCCTTGAGGTCGATCAAGCCAGATAGCTGCATCATTGGCATTTAAAGGTTGCCAGAGACGAGTTGATAAATA
>JBCCDL010000978.1:0-2228 GCA_039030815.1 Cyanobacteria bacterium P01_A01_bin.83
ATATTAAATGTTATTGGGGTACAATACACTGCTATAAAATTACACACAGATTTTAAAATCTAGTTGTATTCTGTGTAATTTAGTGACTTAAAGGCAAAAAGCTATTGGCTAAAGTTATTAGACTGTAAGCAGCTGGCAAATAGCTATAATTAGTCTTGAGTTACTATGCCGTTTTTCTGCCAACGTCAGACTAGTGCCTGAAGTAGCACAGCCATAGTCAAATTGTTCTCGTATTAATCGAAGCAGTATTTATCAAGGTAATTAGATTAATTTCGTATAGATGAATAAGTACTTTATCAAGCAACAGTATAAGATTATACCGATAATTATTAATACTCATTTATAGTCTGGAAACTATATCTATCTACTTTTACTTAGAGAGCTTGACATAATTATTGATGTTTAGCTTGATTCGGAACAAACTCAAAATAGTGATTATTTTCAAATAGTTATCTCCAAAAAAATATTACATCTGTATGAGCGAACAAGAAATGAAATTGACCAACAGCGCCCCTAATGTATCCCAGCAAAATTTATCTGACAAGCCTTTCTTAGGTCAAAAATGGCTAGTAGAAGAAAGAGATGCCTGTGGAGTAGGTTTCATTGCTTATCAAGATGGTCGCCAGAGTAATAAAATTGTTAATCAAGCTTTGAAGGCTTTGGGATGCATGGAACATCGCGGAGGTTGTAGCGCCGATCTCAATTCTGGAGATGGTGCAGGAATCATGACAGCGCTACCGCATAAATTATTTGCCACCTGGTTTGCCCAAGAAAATATGCCTCAGCCTGAACCTGAAGCTTGGGGAGTGGGGATGGTGTTTTTGCCTCAAGATGCAGACCAAATTAAGGAATTAAAGAATTATATTGAAAAGATAATTGAGTCAGAACAATTACAGGTATTAGGCTGGCGAATAGTACCAGTAAATCCCGAAGTTTTAGGACAACAAGCCAGAGATAACCAGCCCCACATTGAACAGATTGTAGTCAGTTCAACCGAAGGCTTGAGGGGAGATAATTTAGAGCGCAAATTATATGTTGCGCGATCGCGAGTTGGCAAGAAACTTTCAGACAATTTCTATATTTGCTCTTTTTCCTGTCGCACTATTGTATATAAAGGTATGGTGCGCTCGGTAATTTTAGGTGAATTCTATCAGGATTTAGTAAACCCAGATTATGAAAGCACTTTTGCTGTGTACCATCGTCGCTTTAGCACTAATACGATGCCGAAATGGCCCTTTGCTCAACCGATGCGAATTTTGGGTCACAATGGCGAAATAAACACTCTTTTGGGCAACATCAATTGGATGTCGAATCGAGAAAGGGAGCTAGTTGCCAATGAAGCGGTCACTCGGGCTGCTTGGACGCAAGCTGAAGTTGAAGGACTAACGCCAATTGTCAATAACGATAATAGCGATTCCTACAATTTAGACAGTGCTATGGAATTACTAGTGCGTAGTGGTCGCAGTATCACCGAATCAGCAATGATTTTGGTACCTGAAGCCTATCATAATCAGCCTTCTTTGGCTCAGTATCCTGAGATTGTTGATTTTTATGAATATCATAGTGGACAGCAAGAACCCTGGGATGGACCAGCGTTATTAGTGTTTAGTGATGGTAAAACCGTAGGTGCAGTTTTAGATCGCAACGGTTTGCGTCCTGCGCGCTACACCATTACCAAAGATGGTTATATAGTTGTGGGTTCGGAGACTGGAGTAGTCGATCTGCCTGATGATGAAGTAGTGGAAAAAGGTAGATTAGGGCCTGGTCAGACTATAGTAGTGGATTTGCAAACTAAGGAAATCTTGCGTAACTGGGAAGTAAAGCAAAGAGTGGCACAGGCTAATCCTTATGGAAAATGGATCGAGCAGTATCGTCAAACAATTGAGCCACAAGAATTTGGTAGTGAAAATTTGTTGAGCGCCGATGATTTACTACGTCGTCAAACTGCTTTTGGTTATACAGCAGAAGATGTCGAGCTGATCATTGAGTCAATGGCGATTAATGGCAAAGAGCCTACTTTCTGTATGGGAGATGATATTCCTTTAGCAGTACTTTCAGATAAACCACGGCTACTCTATGACTATTTCAAGCAAAGATTTGCCCAGGTAACCAATCCAGCGATCGATCCTTTGAGAGAAAGCTTGGTTATGTCTCTATCGATGCAGTTGGGAGCAAAAGGTCATATTCTTGACCTCAAGCCTGAAGATGCCAAGTTACTCAAGCTAGAA
>JBCCDL010000979.1:0-2228 GCA_039030815.1 Cyanobacteria bacterium P01_A01_bin.83
GGACGTGATCCCGAAACCGATGAATTAGTCTGGGGATCGGTTGCTGGACCTTTTGAGTTTTTTCCGACCCAAAGTTTTGCCGCGGAAGTATAGTCAGACAAGATCGAGTTAGGACTTTTGTTATCTACTACCTACGAACAATTAAATAGACTTGTCCTGTCTTGGTGCGCGTGCATGCGGCGTGTCAAAGCGCCTTTGTCTAGCGCCGTAAGACGAACGGCACATACGTGCCATCGTCACAGCTTCGCTATGACTTTGCTTGGCTTTGCCAAGCTGTGGGTCGCACCGCTAACGTAACTTTGTACGACTATAGATCCTGGTAAACTAATTTAAGCTGCAATTTTATGATGAGAATATCTTGCCCGAATTACCAGAAGTAGAAACTGTCCGACGCGGATTAAATAACATAACCCGAGAACAGCCAATTCAAGGTGGAGAAGTTTTGTTACCTCGGACTCTTGCTTATCCAGAGAAGATTGAGCAATTCTGGCAGGGGATTACAGGTGTTGCGATCGCAAAATGGCATCGGCGAGGTAAATATCTGTTGGCAGAGTTGGGACAAGAACAGTCTGCGGGATGGTTGGGGGTGCATCTGCGGATGACGGGACAGCTATTATGGGTGAGTCAGGATTCACCCTTACAAAAACATACGCGAATCCGACTCTGGTTTGCTGACAACCAGGAGTTACGTTTTGTCGACACTCGCACCTTTGGTAAATTTTGGTATGTTCCCCCACAGATGCAGCTAGAGTCGGTGATTACAGGATTACAGAAACTGGGTCCAGAACCTTTTGCTAAAGAATTTTCCCTGGAGTATTTTGCTCAAAAACTTAGTACTCGTCGTCGTCATATTAAAACTCTTTTGTTAGATCAAAATATCGTGGCGGGTATTGGCAATATTTATGCCGATGAAGCTTTATTTAAAAGTGGAATTTTACCCGATACGGTAGCAATGGATTTGAAACCTCAGCAAATTGAGCGACTGCACCAGGCAATTATTGAGGTATTGCAAACTTCCATCGATAAAGGTGGCACTACCTTTAGTGATTTTCTCGATCTGTTAGGAGTTAGCGGCAACTATGGTGATGCAGCTTTGGTTTATGGTAGAAAAGATCAACCTTGTCATGTTTGTGGCACACCTATTGCCAAGATTAAATTAGGTGGGCGATCTTCGCACTTTTGTCCTAATTGTCAAAGCTAGCTACTTATTTTGTCTCGCGCAAAGGCGCAAAGGCGCAAAGAGTTTTAAAAGATGTCGTCTATAGTTAGATTGGAATACCTCTATCCAACTTTTATTAGGGAAAGGTTATAGGTTATTGATTAAACTAAAGGGTTTTGAGATGAGTAAACGAGTATTGGTAATAGGAGGCTGTGGCAGAATTGGCTATAGTGTGGCACAAGATATTGTTAAGCATACTAATGCTGAAGTTAGCATTACTTCTCGTAAACCTCAAGTAGCAAAACAACCGTTTAAGTTCCTGGTTTTAGACTTGGATGATCACCAACAGCTACAGAAAGCGATCGCCAATCAAGATTTAGTTGTCCATTGTGCCGGTCCATTCCATCATCGTGATGGCAGGGTTTTAGCAAGCTGTATTGAAGCAGGAATTAATTATATAGATGTCAGCGATCATCGTTCATTTTACCAACGGGTAATTAAACATCAGGATCAAGCGATCACTCAAGGGGTAACAGCTATTTTAAATACGGGGATCTTTCCTGGTATTTCTAATAGTATGGTCAAGCAGGGAGTTGAACAGTTGGATCAGCCTCATAAGATTCATCTTAGCTATGTAGTGGCGGGTTCTGGTGGTGCGGGGTTGACTGTGATGCGGACTACTTTTCTCGGTTTGAGAAACAAGTTTGCTGCCTGGATCGATGGAAAATGGCAGGATATTTTACCCTACACTGAACGAGAAATAGTTGAATTTCCTGCACCTTATGGCAAGACTGGGGTGTACTGGTTTGATGTTCCAGAAACTTTTACCTTTGCTGATTCTTTTCCCGTTGATACTGTAATTACCAAGTTTGGGTCTATACCCGATTGGTATAATCATTTAACCTGGATTACCGCTCATGTTTTTCCTGAAGCTTGGGTAACAAGCCCTAAAGGGATTGAATTTTTCTCTCAGGTCAGCTACGCCATGACCAAGGTTACAGATCGCTTTAGCGGTACAGGGGTAGCAATGCGGGCTGAAATTACGGGCGTTAAAGCGGGTCAACCCCAC
>JBCCDL010000980.1:0-2227 GCA_039030815.1 Cyanobacteria bacterium P01_A01_bin.83
AGCAGTAAAGAAGACTGGAACGGTATTTATCTTAGATATGATCGCCAACCCACTTTTGAAATTCAGCAACATTCTCATCCACAGCATACTTTAATTATCGGTACGGAGAATTCTCTTAATGCGGAATGGTCTATTGATGGGCAGTTTCATGATTTGCAATATGGTGTAGGGGGTTTATTTCTGGTTCCTGCTAATGCACCGCATCAGGCTTATTGGAAACAAGAAAGTGAAGGCATTTTAATTGCATTAGACCCTGAAAAAATGATTGATGCGGCAATTGATTCTGTTGATAGCGATCGCATCGAACTTATCCCTCAGTTTGCCACTACCGATTTGAAACTGTTGCAAATGGCACGCTGGTTACTTGTCGAATTAAGAGAAAAGCAGATAGGTAGTCATCTTTTTGCCGAATCGTTAAAAACGTCTTTGATAGTTCATTTGTTGCGTAATTACTGCACGATAAAACCAAAAATTTCTGAATATAAAGGCGGTTTAGCGCAGCATAAGCTACAGATAGTAATCGCCTTTATTGAGGAAAACCTCGATCTCGATTTTAAATTAGCCGATTTAGCTAGTTTAGTCGCAATAAGCCCCTATCATTTTGCACGCATGTTTAAGCAGTCAACTGGTTTGACACCCCATCAATATTTAGTCAAGCAAAGACTAGATAAAGCACAAGAGTTATTACGCTATTCAAAATTGGCGATCGCTGATATTGGCTACAGTGTCGGTTATAAAAATGCCAGCCATTTCACTAAGGTCTTTCGCAAACACCTAGGGACAACGCCCAAAGCATATCGCAACCTGATTTAAAATTTGGTTTGATTATTTTTTTCCAACTAACCGCAAGAATGGAATATTCTCGCAATAAGAGCAAAGAATCCTCTAGAGAAAAATTCTAAAATCTAGCTTAGTAAGCAATTTAGGCAAGATTTTAATGATATCTGCAACTATAAATATTAATTTGACTATCTGTAGCCCACGGGATCGTAATAGATTTCATGGTTTGCAAAATCAAAGTTGTCGCTACACAAACCACAACAAGATGGACTCTGATAAATTTGGGAGTTTAATCCACAAGCGCCATTACAGATCTCAGCCCAAAAATCTCGGCAACTATCACAGAAGACAAAAATATTAAACTTTAAATTATGAAAATTTTAGTTACTGGTGCCACTGGTTATGCAGGATATCATGCTGCGATCGCTTTTCGTCAAGCAGGACACCAAGTAAGTGCCTTGGTAAGAGACGAAACTAAAAATCGCGCTCAAGAATTATTACAGTACGAAGTACATTTAGCACAGGGAGATTTAAACGATCCCTCAACTTACCGTCAATATCTCGAAGATAGCGATGTGCTAGTACATACAGTATTGGATTTTGATAATCCCCAAGAAACAGACAGAAATCTATTCGATACTCTGGGGCAGATAGCTCAAAATTCACGGTTACAGCGTCAACGATTATTTATCTACACTACAGGCTGTTCGATTTATGGCAAACGTCCTGAAAGAGTTATGGACGAAACCACTCCAGCAAATCCCGACCATGCTTTGGCGTTTAGGATGAAAATGGAATCGGAACTATTTGAGACAGAGATGCCTAGGGTTAGTAAAGTAGTGCTGCGACCTGGCTTTATGTATGGCTTGGACGGGCATTCGAGCATCAGCGGACAATGGTTTGTCATGGGAGAAAACGGAGAAGCAATTTATCGAGGCGATCGCAATAAAGGCTGGAGTTGGGTTCATGTAGGGGATTTAGCCCAAGCTTATGTCATGGTTGCCGAAAGTTCGGCTAATTTAGACGGTCAAGTTTTTTGTGTTGCCGACGAACAAAGATATAAATGTCTTGAGGTAATGCAAGCCTGCTTATCTGCTGCTGGCTATCAAGGCGAAATAAATTTTTCCGAACCAAATGATCAAGACATAACTAGTACTTGGTTTGACCAAAATGAGTTTATTACTTCAGGCAAAATACGACGTTGGCTGGGCTGGTTTCCTCAGCATACAGGACTTATTGACGAAATCGAGACTTATTACTCTGCTTGGAAAGCAGCACAGTAATAATTAGACTTCTTGCACTAATCATAATTAACTACTTAAGTAAGAGAGAAAAGACTAAAGGAAAAATAGATTAGTCTGCTATTTATGCAAGAGATCTATTGATTAATTATAAAAACCGAAAATCTCAAGATTAATCAAATTTACTTGCCAGTTTGTCAATTGTA
>JBCCDL010000981.1:0-2225 GCA_039030815.1 Cyanobacteria bacterium P01_A01_bin.83
GATAATAGGCAAAAATCAAATTCTTGATACAAGCTATTAATCAATTCGGAACCTTAAATGCTATACAATCGCAGCATAATTACTGGATTAAAATTTCCTTACTTATAACCTCATGTCACAACAACTAAACCAAGTTGCCCACCCTAACCAAGCAAACTCAGACTGCGAAAACTGGCTGATTGATGACAATTCTAGCAAAACAGCTTATTATCCAGCAGAAACTGAGTTACCAGTAGAACCCTATCGACTGTTTCGCTTTTTAACTGATTTAGAAGACGTTTTACTCAATATTCCTGATGATCGCGATCGCCTGCAAGCCATCATGCCTTTAGTTAGACATTTGTTAACAAGTTCCTATTGGTTACAGATGGAATATGATCAGCCATCCCCTAAAACAGGTTGGTCAGTAAAAACCCTCTACCGTGAACCAGATTATCCTCTAACGGTGCAGATGGTAGCCTGGAAACCTGGAACCTCCTCCCCCATTCATAATCATGGTACTTGGGGGATTGTTGCATTAATCGACGGTACCGAAAAAAACCGCTTTTGGAAGCGATCGCCTGATGCGGAATTTCCTGATAAACTGGAACTAGTAGGAGAACAAATTTTACAGCCAGGGGAGATTATTGGCTTAATGCCCGGGGCAATCCATAGTGTGGAATCAGTTGGGGATGAACCAACTATTTCTTTTAATCTTTACGGTAAAACTGATTATCCTCAACGTTATGAGTTTGATATTGTCAAGCACACGGCTAAAAACTTTTAAATATACAGCCGTTTTTATTTGGGTAGACTACGTTTTTGATTAGTTTTTTCGTAGCTATTAGCTGCACGATGCGGAGCATCGAAGCCCGCAGGGCGGACTGCGCGAATGCGCTGTGCTATTAGCTCTTAGCTTCTTAAAAACGTATATTAAATTGAGATATATTCAGGTTGTAAATTGATTGAACAGCACATACATTTTTATTAGAAAATTCGTAAGTTATTAAAATTAATGCTGTCAACTTAGTTATTTTAAATTTCTGAAAAAACACGAATTTTATTGAGTATATTTGTGTTTTGAATTAGTTGCTTATTAGCTAATAGCTTTAAGCTAACTTTGAGCAAAATGTTTGTACAGTCACAATTTTTTTGTCTACAAGCAGAATAGCAGACTTAATCCTTTGTATCAATAAGAGAAAGTTAAAAAGCCTAAAAAAGTAAATGTCAATCAGGTAAACATGGGAATATCTATAGTTTTCATAATTTTTAGACTTACTCTCTTTCTTTTTTGCCTAAAAACACAGAAAACTATTATCGCCCTACCCATACAACCTGCGATGGATGTTTATTGCTCTTCAAAATACTATATTAAAGAAATTAATAAAACTTTTTAAAATATAATTTTATTCAATGTGCGATGATAAAGATGCTGTCGTTTTGGTGATAGATGACAATGAGGACAGCTTGTTCTTGTTAAATTTGATTCTTCTAGCTGATGGATATCAAGTGGAAGTTGCCTCTTGTGGGAAAAAAGGCATTATAAAAACTCATCAGCTTATTCCTGACTTGATTATTCTAGATATGATGATGCCTGACATGACAGGTTTAGAAGTAATTGATTCAATTAAAGCTCATCATCACTTATCGCAAATACCAATTCTTGTATGCACTGCTAACGTCTATATAAATGAAGATGACATTGTTGGAGTTGAGGGTGTCTGCTATAAACCGTTTGACATAGATGACATGCTTACCCGAGTCAACTCACTAATTACTTGTTGCGATTGGCGAAGCCAGCCTCCTTCGGAGGATCGCATTAGAGATCCGACCCTCGTTTTAGATGTTGATCATTCTGACCCACTTTACTTAGAGTATCAACAATTAACAACCAATTTTGCCAATGAGCATTTAACACTTGAAGGGCTTGCATAGATGGGGATATGAGATATTTAGAAGGTAAAATTATGTATAGTATTTATTAACTAACACACATAAATTAATGTTTTTAGGTATAGTTTTATATAGGCTTATAATCACTTAATATTTATAGAAAACATCTTGTAGTCAATGTTATATTTTTCACAACAGCTTTCTAATGGACATTACGGTATCTACATTAACAATGAATTAACTGCTTATGTTAATTCTCCTGAAACTTGCAAGAAACTTATCGAAGGTCTTAAGGCAAAATGGGCTGAAGCGAATAGGATTAAGGTTACTGAAGAAACTAGCGTTGTAACATC
>JBCCDL010000982.1:0-2218 GCA_039030815.1 Cyanobacteria bacterium P01_A01_bin.83
TACCTACGAGCAGTTAAATTAACTTGTTCTAACCCTAACCTTGTACGACTATAAATCCCTGTTATGAAAAGGCTTTATCCATCCATCTTTGGTTCAGTAGCAATTATTGCTAGCTTGTGGCTGATCTTTGAATTTTCGTCACGGTTGTTTGCGGAAATACTTTGGTTTAAAGAAGTAGATTATTTGGCTGTATTTTTGACGCGCCTCTTTAGTCAATATGGTTTGTGGTTGGTGGTTACGCTGATTTCAGGGCTATTTATGGGAGTAAATCTGTGGTTGGCACATCGATGGCAGTGGCAATGGTCAGAAAAAGGTAAGTGGTATAAGGTGGGAGTGCCTGTTGCACCTGATTTTAAGAGACTACCTGCACAAGATATCAGCAGCAAAATTACTAAAAGGGTTGAGCAAAAACCATTATCAACTAGAAAATATCTTAATCGTCAGAATTATGCTCAATATTCTCCCCGTTTAAAATTACCCTTATTATTACTAGCGGCGATCGCAATTTCGGTAGGAATTACCTGTATTCTTTTGATTTATACTTCGGTGGTATTGTCTGTCTGGCAAACTAGCTATCAGTTACCGCAAATTGTCACTACTTTTAAACCACCGTTGGATGTTTTCAATCTGTCTAACTTGACAGGTTTTATACTGAGCTATCTAAGGCAGTTAGCCTTAGTAGTTATCGTCGTGGGGTTACTGTTATGGAAACCTCAAATAAGTTTAAAAGCGATCGCAATTTTAATTAGTCTGGTGTTTGGTTTGATTGCCGCAGGTAACTGGAGCATAATTCTGCGGTTTTTTAATCCTTCTAATTTTGATTTAGTTGATCCTCAGTTTAATAAAAACGTTGGTTTCTACATTTTTCGCTTCCCCCTCTGGCATTTACTCGAATCTTGGTTATTAGGTCTGTGCTGCTGTGCTTTACTAAGCTGCACTTTGTTTTACTTGCTATCAGGCAAGAGTTTATCTGAGGGGAGATTTCCTGGCTTTAGCAAAACCCAACTGCGCCACCTGTCCTTCTTAGGTGCTGCGGTAATGGTTACGTTGGCTTGTCAGCATTGGCTTAATCGGTTTGACTTGCTTTATAGTTCGCGGGGTGTGGTTTATGGTGCAGGATATACCAATATTAAGGTTCAGTTACCCTTGGAAGTTTGTTTAACCATAGTTTCAATTATTAGTGCGTTATGGCTGTTGTATAAAGGTTTTAATGGATATCAAAATCTGCAAATCCAAAGACGCAAGATTAAGCGAATTATCTTGCTTATCTTTCCCTTTGCGGTTTATTTAGCGGTTGTATTATTGAGCGATATCGCTAGTGCCACCGTTCAGAGTTTGATCGTTCAGCCTAATGAATTAGCCGCAGAAAGTCCCTATATCAAGCGTAGTATTAAGATGACGCGTCGGGCTTTTAACCTAGATAATATTGAAGCGCAGACCTTTAATCCTCGGGGAGAATTATTAGCTTCAGACATTAGCAATAATGATTCCACCATTGAAAATATTCGCCTCTGGGATACTCGCCCGATTCTGCAAACAAATCGCCAGCTACAGCAGATTCGCCCCTACTACCAGTTTCATGATGCAGATATAGATCGCTATCGTCTCAGTGAAGATGATAATCTTGCCAATGCCGATAAACAGCAGGTAATTATCGCCGCTAGGGAATTAGACTACGCTCAAGTACAGGATATTGCTAAAACCTGGGTCAACGAACATTTAATTTATACTCATGGTTATGGTTTTACCCTCTCTCCCGTTAACCGAGTGGCAGAGGGAGGTTTGCCCTATTACTACATCAAGGATATTGGTACAGGAGATCAAGAATCAGGTTCGTTGACCATTTCCGATGAGGTAATTCGCAACAGTATCCCCATCGGTAAACCTCGGATTTATTTTGGGGAATTAACAAATCCCTACATCATGACTTCTACTAGGGTACGAGAGCTAGATTTCCCTAGTGGGGAAGAAAATGTTTATACAGTTTATGACGGTACAGGGGGGATTAAAATTGGCAACTATTTCCGTCGCCTACTGTTTGCCGAATACCTCAAAGACTGGCAAATGCTATTCGCCCAAAACTTTAAATCTAATACAAAGTTACTGTTCAGACGTAATATTAAACAGCGGGTAAAAGCGATCGCACCTTTTCTTAATTATGACCGAGATCCCTATTTAGTAGCGGCAAAAACCAGTAATCAGTCTCAAAATCCCAATA
>JBCCDL010000983.1:0-2217 GCA_039030815.1 Cyanobacteria bacterium P01_A01_bin.83
ATAATATCGGCTAATTTTGGATTAACTACAGCAAGATCGCGCCATTTAATTTCTCCAGTATGGCGATCGCTAAATAAGAGACTCGGCTCAATACCTGTCAGGGCAAAAATCGCCATCATTCCCAAAGCATAGATGTCGCTGCAATATCTTGGTTGACCCCTAAATTGTTCGATTGGCATATAGCCTTTCGTACCAATAGCCACCGTCAATTTTTGAGAATTAGATACTTGGGTTACAATTTCTTTGACTGCACCAAAATCAATTAAGAATAGCTTGCCATCTTCTGTTCGTCGCATAATATTAGATGGCTTGATATCTCGATGAATCACTTTCTGTTGGTGTACAAAAGTCAAAATAGCTAAAATCTCATATAGAATCTTAACTACTTCACACTCTTCTAATTTTGTTCCAGGTTTAATTTCGTGATCTAGATCATGCCCTTTGATATATTCCTGAACTAAATAAAATTCCTGATCTTCTTCTAAATGCGCTAAGAGTCTTGGAATTTGTGGATGTTCCCCCAGCTTATTTAAAATTGCTGCTTCTCTGGGAAATAATCTCTTCGCTGTTGCGATCGTAAAATCATCCGCAGAATTAGGCTTAAGTTGCTTGACCACACAACGTTTATTATCTGGTAAATGAGTATCTTCAGCTAGATGAGTATGACCGAAAGCACCAGAACTCAGTTTTCTTAAAATACGATAGTGTCCAGCAATAAATTGTTTGCCCACAGAAATAAATTACAGGGTGAATAAATGGACTTGAAGACATCATATAGAAAATAACCAAACATAATTAAAAAAAACAGCTTTTAATTAAACCTTGCCACTCTTGAGAATTAGTTAAGGCTTCAACATCAAATTCTTTGCCATATTCGGCGGAGTAGTTTTTAAAAGATTCAATCCAGCTCAAAATAATTTCCGTGGGATATTTCTGGCTAAAAGCTAGAGACTGATGGAGATAATTCGCCATTTCGGTTAAATATCCCGTCTGATAAAGTCGCCATGCGCCCCATACAAGACTTTGATAACGAGATTGAGCTTCTAAAGCTTTGATCTCGGGAGTAAGATCAGCTTGATTAAAAAATCTGGCGGTAATCTGATTTAATTCTTCAGTTTGTAGCAAAGTATTTTTGGAGGCATTAGTCTCATGTTGACGATATTGAACCGTGGTTTGTTCTACCCAAGCAGCCCGACATCCTAGCTTTGCTAAACCCATGACTAAATCTACGTCTGGGGTTTGTGACAGAGTGGTATCAAAACCTGCCGTTTGCTTTAACCAAGACTGGCGAAATAACATTGCGCCTAAGAATACAGGTTTCCAAATAATTAAGTTGGCTGTAGTAAGTTCGGGAATTTGTTGCCAAGGTTCGACTGCGGCTTGTAGTTCTCCTTCTTGATTAGTAATCTGCCAACCGCTATTGACCATGCCCAGGTTGGGATCTTGATCTAATAAGTCAACCTGAGAAGCTAGCTTGTGGGGTAAAAAAACATCATCCTGATCTAAAAAAGCAATGTACTCTCCTTTAGCAGTAGACAAACCCAGATTACGACTAGCAGCTACTCCCTGGTTGGTTTGAGATAAATATTGAACAGCAGCACCATATTGTCGAGCAATTTGAGAAGTATTATCCGTAGAACCATCATCAACTACAATAATTTCGTAGTCGGTAAAAGTTTGCTCGAAAATACTATCAATTGCTGCTGCTAAATAGCGCTCGCCATTATATGCTGGAATAATCACGCTAACTTTGACCACGGCTACAACCAGAATGAACCACAACTGAGTAGGTCGATATAAATAAAATTAACTAGTTAAGACTGTTAGTAGTTAGTGGTTAGTTGCAATAGCCGTAACCAAATTCATACTTCTTAATCGGTTTAACTTTAATTAAGCCCTACTTACTTACTGATTATTAATGATTAATTGCCGATTGGCGATCTCTAAATATAATTGTTCGAGTTTAGTAATGTTTTGCTGGAGGGTATAGCGTTCGAGAACCCGTTGTCGAGCTTTATTACCTAGTAAGCTATTCATTTCGGGGTGATTGCGAAATAGAGGCAAGAGAATTTTTAACTGTGTCGTGACTCCTTGGGTATCTAACACTACTCCTGCACCATTATCTAAAACTTCCCCATCAGCACCCGCATCCGTTGCTAAACAGGCGATACCACAGGACATAGCTTCGAGTAGGGAAATAGATAAGCCTTCGACTAA
>JBCCDL010000984.1:0-2209 GCA_039030815.1 Cyanobacteria bacterium P01_A01_bin.83
AATTCGACAAACTGATATTGATCTAGATCAGTCGGTTAGCCTAGGAGCAATGCAGCAAACATTAGCCAGAATGTTAGGAGGCGACGCTCCTGCTGATATTAAAGAAAAACTACGCCGCGTCTATAACCGCCAGACAAACCTGAGCTTTTTCAAAGCAAACAATTTAGAAGGAAAAGTTCAGCGGGATGGTAAAGATCGGGTCAGTATTTCAGTGTGGGAGCGAGGTTTTTTGATAGATAGATAATTACAACTATCGATGCTTAAGCATCGCTCTCTAGATCAATGTAGCTAGAGTTTGTTCTGAGTATGATAGATGGAATATGGGTTAAAAATTATGGGAAAAGTTTAGCAGAATGAAGGAAAGGTCGGATTCTATCTCCAATAATAGTTCAGATATCGTAGCAGCAGAAAAAATAGTAGCCAACGGCAAGGGTGAACTAGATCAGCAGTCTTTAGCTACGGTCAAATCTAAATCAGCAGAATCAAAAAATAAACGCAGTACTATAAATAATCAGCAAAAACCCAATCGCCAGATTAACCTTTCCCAATCACAGCTAATTGCGATCGCTCTATTGCTGATGGTAGTAGGCTTATGGTTTCGTTTGCCTTGGTTGGGTTTGACTAGCGCCCTGTTTGCCCTCTTGCTGTCTTTGGGAGTGGTCTTAAACTCAGTTAAAGGCTGGGTAACAAAATTTCTAACTATCCAAGAAAGAAGGACTATTCTCGCTTTTATTGGTTTTATTAGTGCGATCGCAGGATTATGTAATTATCTAGGAGTTTATCGTAATATTAGCTCCTGGCTTACTCAATTTAAATACGACGAATTTGGCTCTTGGGCTGACTGGATTGGAGCATTAGGACAAATTTCCATTGCCATCCTTGCTGTCTATGTGGCATGGGCACAGTATGTAATTTCGCGAGATTTGACAATTCAGCAAAACCGAATTACCCAGCAGCAAACCATTGATACTTATTTTCAAGGAATTTCCGACCTCACCCTAAACGACGAAGGTTTATTAGAAGATTGGCCTCAAGAAAGAGCGGTCGCCGAAGGTCGAACTGCATCGATTCTTTCCAGTATTGATGAGAATGGCAAATCAAAAGTCATTCGCTTTTTGTCTCAATCTCGATTATTAACGCCGCTAAAACGAGATAATCGCCTCGGTAGACCAATGCTCGATGGTAGTGGCGGCTACACTGAAGATCGCCCTTACGGTACCAGAGTTATCGATTTAGGGGTAATGCTAGCTGGAGCCTATTTAGTGGGACAAGATCTGCGCTGGACAGATATGAGCGAAGCTAATATGGTGCGAGCAAACCTCAGCCAATGTGATTTGGTTAAAGCTAATCTCGCTCGTACAGTATTGTACGAAGGTAATTTGGCGGGGGCTGATCTCAAAGGCACCCGTCTTTTCTATGGATCAGTGGAAACTGCCACCCCTAGAAGTATTACCGCTCAACCAGATTATGAAACAGGCAAACATACTGGGGTAGTAGTCGAAAAGGCTAATTTTTCGGGTGTAAAACGACTTAATGAAGAACAGAAGTACTATATATGCGCTTGGTGTGGTGATAAATCTCGCTCAACTGTACCAGGAGGTTGTGAAGGTATTCCTAATAAGTTAGGCAGATGAATTTTGAGCATTAATAAAGTTTTTTCATCAAGCAGCGCCTTTCTAATCCAATTCTCATCAATCTAGTCGCTTCAATTAATTTTCGGATCTTTTGGCAATTATTTTCTCTTGCCTCTCCAATGTCTTTGTCGAATTTTAGGTAATTTCTTGATACGCTTCAACCAATCTTGAATAATTTCTGGGTCTGGTTGAGTTGCTTGCCAAGTTGGACGTTGCATCAATTGATTAGACCATGATTCAACTTTGGGATAACTAGATAAATTAATACCTAGAGCAGGTAGCCAAAGAATCAGCGATCCTGCAACAATTTCAGCCAGAGTGATGCAATCTCCTCCAATGTATACACTATCATTGAGGCGCTTTGACAAAAATTTCAATATTGAGACTATCTGTTGATTCGCTTGCTCGACTGCATCTTGGTTGTCGGTTACACGAATAAGTGTGAGCATAGCTGGAATCAATTCATGCAGTGTTGTCATTTCAATCATTCGCACAACAGTTAATGCCTCAATGTCTTTAGGTAATAAAGCAGGAGTGGGATACTTAAATTCAAGATAATCTAGAATAGCCAAGGA
>JBCCDL010000985.1:0-2205 GCA_039030815.1 Cyanobacteria bacterium P01_A01_bin.83
CCTTCGGGGCTGCGCCTCTGTGAGCGTAATCGCTTTTTCTTGGTCATATCCTAAATTACCAGCGCCGAAAATTCTAATTCAAGCCTTTCTCAAACTCTGTATTGTTACCTGAATACCTAATAAAAATAAGCCGACCGCCACTACGCCAAAAACCCCTGTTCCCAAAGCGACAATCCCCATCACCATTGTCCTTACTGCTGCTGTTAGGTTAATTACCACAGGATTAGTTGAGGTAACTGCTTTAGTGGCATAGGTTTGCACTACCGAATTGAATAGTAAATATAAAAAGAATGCAATTCCCCCTGAAATAATAGCGGCAAAAAAGCAGCGTAAAGGGGTAGCCTTTTCTAGAGAATTATCTAGCTTAGGATCATTGGTAGCAGGTTCACTCTTTGTTTCTTTCATAATCTCGGTAGCCTAAAATAAAGCACAATTAGATCAAATTAAAGATCCAATTGTGTTTATTATCCCTCACCTTTAGGCTACTGTGACAGCAGATTGCGACCAACGACCAACAGCTTTACCAATCACGCTCAACTCCTGCATTAAATCAGTGAAACCTGCAAAAGTTTGGGACTGAGGCCCATCAGATAAAGCTTTTGCTGGGTTGGGATGAACTTCAATCATCAAGGAATCTGCCCCAGCAGCGATCGCCGCTTTCGCCATTGGGGGAACGAAGCCTGCTATTCCAGTACCGTGACTAGGATCGATAGCGATAGGTAAGTGAGTTAAAGAGCGTAATACAGGTAATGCGGCTAAATCCAGGGTATTACGGACGTATTTACGATCAAAGGTGCGAATACCTCGTTCACACAAAATGACCTGAGAATTGCCTGCTGCCAAGATATATTCTGATGCCATTAACAAATCGTCAATAGTGGCAGACATCCCTCGTTTGAGAAATACAGGTTTGTCTTGTGCCCCAACTTTTTTGAGTAAAGCAAAATTCTGCATATTTCTGGCACCTACCTGGACAATGTCAGCTACTTCAGCCACCTTGTCTACATCGGCAGTATCCATAACTTCGGTAATGATGCCCAAGCCACTAGCCTCTCGTGCTGCCGCTAACAGTTCCAAAGCGCTTTCGCCGTGACCCTGGAAAGAATAAGGAGAAGTGCGGGGTTTGTATGCCCCACCGCGTAAAAAACTGGCACCAGCCGCTTTGACCGCCTTGGCTGTTTCGATGATCATGGACTCATTTTCCACCGAACAAGGGCCAGCAATTACCACCACAGGATGATTTTGTCCAAATGGCACATCTCCACTAGGGGTAGAAACGATAACGCTGCTATATTCTCCATTGCGATATTCTAAACTAGTTTTCTTATAGGGCTTTTCAACACGCAATACGTTCTCGATCCAAGGACTAATTTCTTTGATCAGCAGCGGATCTAAAGATGCTGTTTCTCCGACTAAACCCATAACAATTTTATGTTTACCGACTATTTTTTCTGGAGTTAGTCCCCAATCCTGTAATTCCGCTTCTATTCTCTGAATCTCTTGATCTGGAGAACCCACTTTCATTACTACAATCACGATTTATAACTCCAAAAATTAGCATAAAGTTACTCTATCAGTTATATTAGTCAATTTTTTGACAGAACGTTATTTTCTATGCTGTTTCATAACTAACTAATTTGGCGTTGGTAATTTACGTAATGGCATACAAAATATTACTGTTCGTAGCTTTTAGCTTTTAGCTGCAACCTGCGAAGCAGGTAAGCGACGCTAGTCGCGTCTTGGGCGGTACCCCGCCCTGCGCTTTTAGCCTTTAAAAGTTGTGTATTTTTACTTGATAAGCAAAATATACGATTAACATTACGCATTTACCAACGCCACTAATTCATAATTAAACTTATTTGCTGAGGGTAACACTATCTAGCATTAATTCTAATTTGATAGTCGTGGCTCGAATTAACCTGATAGGAACCTACCCAAACTTGATATACTCCTGGTTGCCATTGTCCTTCTATCATCGGGTTAGCATTATTGGAATCATCATTACACCATACTCCTCCAGGACCTTGAATTACAATTGTGGTATCGGCATTACTAGCAATTTCTAACCGTAAATATGGTGCAAAAGATTCTATGTTTAATAAGTGATTTGGTTGAGAATTGACATAGCCATTACAAAAACCAGTGGCAGTGTTTTTAGTTTGGGCAACTTCTTGCGCCGCAATTGCCCCGCCACTAGTACCTTGA
>JBCCDL010000986.1:0-2202 GCA_039030815.1 Cyanobacteria bacterium P01_A01_bin.83
TACGAAAAATCTGTGGTATATCAATCATGTCTGATCATTCCTTTTGTTTATAGCTCGATTAATGATCAGAATATTTATTCCTATGGGTTGCTATCGGAACAAGGATACAACAGCACTTTACACCAAACAGAAAATCCTGCAAGATTGTATGCTAATAAAATAGAGAGCATTGTGGCGATCGCCAGTCAACATCTTGATTCTCAGGTAATCTTTGAGGGAACAAATTATTTTCAGCAGCGTTATACTTATCATCACAACTTGATTATTATTCATCAAGCGGCTGATAAGTTCTTCTACGATCACTATGCTTCTAATAATTTAACTAATATTGCTGCACCCAAGATTTTTGCCAATCCACAGGACTGTATTAACTGGGTAAGAGCTGGACTACAGAGATATTAATATTAAAGATATTAAGTCTAATTAGTTTGAGTTTATTAGTTTATTTCCTTGACAATGACGAACGGTTGCACAATTAAAGCTAGAAACTGTTTGTCTAAAGTCTGATTCCAATTAGTCAATTGCTCTGATGTCGGTTTAGCAATAGTTGACTCGCCAATCCATCCTTGAACAGAGCTAGTATTGTCTTCAGCGATCGCCACAGCAACTTCAGTTAGGTCTAATTCTGGTTTGACTACTATGATGGCATCTCTCTTGGCATGAGGTTGTAAGTCTTTCCAGGAAATATCGGCGACATCTTGTTCAAGTTTTTCTTTTAAACCTGGCATGGTAAATCGATTTTCTTATTTTAATTGAAATCATCTTAAAACTATCCCGACAACATTAGCAAATTAGCTATTAGCTCAGATGGATATACATACTTGATGTATTGAAAGTCATAATTAAACAGTCTTAGAATGACTTTCTGACCAGATGATCTAATTGTCAGAGAGACCCCGCGCTAGAAGCACGACAAAGGGCTTGCCCGCATGTGTTCCTCTGACTTCGTCGAAAATTAACTCCAACATTGATCGAGAGTTCGCATGTATGACTGAAAAGCAGCATCTTGCACTGGCAGTAATAAAGCATCGCGCTCAGAATCATTGTGATGGGAATGCCAAAGTCCAGGAGGGGTGACAAATACAGAGCCTGACTTCCAGTAAACTCGCTCCCCATTGATGATATTGCCGTCCTCATCTAAGGATTTCCCCACAAGGGTATAAGCGCCCTCAGGAGCATCAATCGCTAAATCAATCGCTACAGAATTATGACGATGAGGTTTTTGTACCGCTCCTTTAGGTATATAAACCATCAATGCCCAGAGAGTATGGGTTAAGCTACGGGTTGATTGGGTAGCTCGATTTCCTAGAATTACCCCAATTCGATTGCGTTTATTCGCACCTGGCTCTTGAGCGACTTGCTTCAATTCTGAGAGTAGGCGATCGCTCTGATACAAGCAAGGCTGAAACCTTGGTTTAACGGCTTTAACGCCTAAATAATTCACCAATGCTTCGTCAGTCACCCAATAAATGGCAGTATCTTTAGTAGCAGAATGAATTGCTGCTTCACAACTGGGTAAGGTAAATAAGTCACCTTGCGACCATTCCATCGTGCCGTATTCACTTTCTGTTTTTCCGTGACCTCTAATGACGTAAAAAAGTTGCGCCGTTGCTGGAGTAGTTGTCTTGAGGCTGCGATCTGGGCAAATACTCAAAAAATAAGCACTTATGACAGGACTGGTTGCAGGAGCAACAGTTTGCATTTGGGGAGATAGATCTAGAGGGATAATCTTGGTAACTCCCTGCTGATGTAGTTCACGATCAAATGTTTGACAGGGAATTGCGGGGAGTTTGGGGGCAACACCCGCCGAAAACTCATAGTATAAATTATTTGCATCCCACTGAGTTACTGGGATTGATTGACGATCAATATTTTGAACCATTTGATTGAAATTGCTGAAATCTGTTTTTAATTAATGCGCTCTATTTATAGTAATAGATCTATTTCAATTCAAATAAGCATAGTTTTTTGTCTATGTAAAAAACTTGAGCTATAGATGAGGGGTGAAGAATTGAGCAAGATAGCTAAGAAGCCTTGGTTTCTAACAAAAGTCTTCAGGAGATCAGTTTTTACAGCCAAGCTGGACTAGACTGACATTAAGACTATCCAATGTTAATCATCTAAAGATTTCCGCTTTATGTCCATCTCTTCACAATCTATGCCCAAGCCCTTATTTAGTTTTCGGCAGTTATGGAATATGAA
>JBCCDL010000987.1:0-2200 GCA_039030815.1 Cyanobacteria bacterium P01_A01_bin.83
GCTCACAGGATTTACAAGGCAAAAGTTCCTGTAAATCACCCAGAAGTCGGGGAACGCTTTCAATATTATGGTTACAACCCATAACTATTGTAGAGCAGGATACCGCCACCTCGCGTTAGCAGGTGGTGGAGGCTTCATGAAAAAACATTTGTGTATTGTTTAGTCAGTAGTTAGCTCAAGCTGCCGACTACTTAGCCACTGCACCAGTTTTCAAACTCTCCTTCCCAGTCAGCAACTTCCCATTCACCTTCTTGCCATTGATCTGAAGGTAATTCTGCTAGCGTTGTCCTAGAAATCTGCTTGATTTGGTTTGGGGTTGAATAATCGGTTTTAGTTATAATGTCCCTCAATGAAACAATACCAAGCAGCTTTTCTTTGATTACTGGAGCAGTACGAATTTTTGCTTGAGCAAAAAGTTTGATGATATGCTCCACCGACAAATTAGGATTGACAACAATACAAGGCTTAGTCATCACTTCACAGACGCGAGTTTTGGCTGGATCTTGAGCATTAGCGATCGCTCCAGATATATCTGTTTGAGTAATAATGCCATAAGCGTCCTGAGGCGAAGCGCGATCAACGATTAAAGTCTTGACATCATGTTGCTTCATGACTTTGGTAGCTTGAAGAATAGTTGCCAAACTATCAATCGTAATTACCTCAGAGGTCATAATGTCTGCTGCTACTGTCATCGCTCTCTCCTTTTACACCAGTTTGAATCAAGGCATCTACCAATAACCACAACCATCAAAAGACAATATTCATCGCTCTACACAATAAGATTCCTATTTGCTATAGTGAACGCTGCGATAAACCAACTCAATATGGTGAGACGGAAGTCGATGCTGTTCTCTCATACGATGAATTTTCCAAGGTACACCGCGATATTTACCAGCAACTTCCCCCTCTGTTACTTGCCATTCAACATAAGGATCTTGATAGTCTTGACCATGAAAATGTAGTTTCATAATTCTTGCCCTCCGAATTAAACAGGTCAGAAATTGACAATCGCTTCATCAGCTATATTCTGAGAAGAAAGACCTGTTGCTCCGTTATTTCTATCTTTAAGGTAGAACTATAAATTGAAGAAATTGTGAGGAAAGAACATGCAGACACTAGTAAGCTGTCAGGTATTTTGTTTGTTTATTGTGGTTGACGAGGAGACATGGGTCAGAGGCGACGGGGAGAGAGTTTATAGCCTCTCTCGTATTACTGCGTTTTCCGAATGAGTAGACTACAGAAATTAAATTCACAGAAGCTAAACATTGCTCAACCGTTGAATAAGTTAATCGAACAACAATGCCTCTTTGATGGCATCACAATTATAGATATTAAAACCATTCATGCAATTGAAGCAGGAAATTTGCCTCTTCACCACAAAGATCCTTTTGACCGCATGATTATTGCTCAAGCTAACATTGAAAATTTAACTATTGTGACTTCAGATTCTGTATTTAAAAAATACGATTCCGCTATTTTAAATCAGGGCGATCACAATAGATAAAGCGATTTCCATTTGAAGCTAACAAAACATACTTCACTATAGTAAGCAAATACACGCTAGCCTATATTTATGTTGTTTATCCGTCTATCAGATCGAAATTAAATCTATGATACTTGCACCAGCAGAAAGAAAAATGTGGGAACATTCGTCTGCCAAGAACGGAAAGCATGATATGACGGATGAAGAAATTAACAACAAGTACGAACAAGGACAGCAAAGAATACTTACCGAAATGAATCGCGAAAAGCTGCCAAGCTTCGCTGATTCTCTTAAAAAAGCAAACTATATGGACGTAAGCCCTTTTTATCAGAGGAGACTGCGTTGGGATAAAATAAAGCAATCGCAGCTAATTGAATCTTTTTTAATTAATATTCCTGTTCCTCCTATCATTTTGTACGAAGTAGAATACAACTCTTACGAAGTCATGGATGGACAGCAAAGAATTACGGCAATCAAAGATTTCTATAACAATGATTTAAAACTTGAAGGTTTAGAATTATGGTCTGAATTAAATGGTCGTACTTACCAACAACTTCCTAATAAAATAAAGGCTGGAATAGATCGCAGAGCAATATCTTCTATAGTCTTAATTACAGAATCTACACCTAGTACTGAAGAAGCTTTTTTTCTCAAACAAATCACTTTTGAAAGGTTAAATACAGGAGGTGTTAAACTTAGCAGACAAGAGATACGAAA
>JBCCDL010000988.1:0-2183 GCA_039030815.1 Cyanobacteria bacterium P01_A01_bin.83
GATAAGCTAATTGAGCAGCGTTATGCGGTAGACATTGCTAATACTGGGGAGATGGGTTGGGAGTTTGTGTTGCTGTTTGACTTCGATCTAGTTGTGCTTGACTGGATGCTACCTGACATTGACGGTGTAGCCCTGTGTCAGCAAATTAGAGCCGAAGGATACACTATGCCAATTATGCTGTTGACGGCTCGCGATCGCAATACCGATAAGGTCATGGGATTGGATGCAGGGGCAGATGATTATGTCGTCAAACCTTTTGATTTTGATGAACTGACCGCCAGAATAAGGGCGTTGTTAAGAAGAGAAATAAACGTTGCTTCTCCTACACTTGAGTGGCGAGAATTGACCCTCGATCCTAAAACTCATGAAATTTATCATCAGCAGCAACCTCTACCTCTGACCCCCAAAGAATACGGCATGCTGGAATTATTCATGCGCCATCCCCAACAGGTGTTTAGCCCAGGGGCTATTATTAACAATCTTTGGGCAGGAGAAGATCCCCCAGGAGAAGAAGCAGTACGCACCCACATTAAAGGTTTACGTCAAAAGCTAAAGCAAGCGGGTTTGGAGAAGGATACGATTAAAACTGTCTACGGTGTTGGTTATCGACTTAAACTTAGTGAAGACTATAAAGCTCAATCTGCAATTAGCAGTAAAGAGACACGAACTGAAGTCATAGCTAAAACCTGGTCTAAATTCAAAGATTTAGCATTTGAGAGATTGAGAGATTTAGAAAATTTAGCTGTAGCAGTAGATGAGAAACAGTTGACCGAAGAGTTAAGCCAACGCGCTTTAAATTCGGCACACAAGTTAGCAGGTTCTTTGGGCTGTTTTGGCTTCCCTAATGGTTCGAGAATTGCCAAGCAACTCGAACAACAATTGAGAAATTCTATTGATCGCCTTAGTTTGCCGTTAATTACCGAGCTAATTTCTGCTCTACAAACCGAATTACAGCATCAACCGTTTGAAGAAACTGTTAAAAACGCTCTTGGCAAAACTGTTTCTTTATTGATAATCGATGCCGATCTTGATTTTTGCAATCAGCTAGAAACTCAAGCTCATTTAAGCAACATTAAAACTCTAATAGCATCAGATTTGGAACAAGCAAAAAATATCTTTGATGCCGAGTCAATAGATATCTTACTACACAAGATAACTTTTCCTGATGGCAAGGATTTAGCTTTCCTCGAAAAATTACACCGAGAACACCCGCAACTACCAATTGTGGCGATCACGGAGTCTGCCAGGTTACTAGACCGTTTGGAGTTGGTGCGTAAGGGCGGAAATATTACCTTGCAGCATCCTGTCGAACCGAAAATTGTCATCGATACAGTTGTGGAACTATTGCAAAGTGCAGGTAAGGCAGCGAAAATTCTCTTATTAGATGACGATCCGCAAGTATTGTTATCCCTCGAAATTTCTTTACAACCTTGGGGCTTCGATCTGACTACTCTTAACCAACCGCAGCATTTTTGGTCAGTACTAGAGGATGTCGAACCAGATATCTTAATTCTCGACATTGAAATGCCCGAAATCAACGGAATTGAAATTTGTCAGGTTTTGAGAAGCGATCGCCGTTGGCAGCACTTACCAATTCTTTTCCTCAGCGTCCATCAAGATGAAAAGACTCAATACAAAGCTTTCGCATATGGCGCGGATGATTATATCTGCAAACCAGTCACAGCTTCGATGCTGGCAAATCGCATTCTTAATCGGTTGCAGCGTGCTAAAAAGTAAAAACAGATTGGTTTAAAAAATCAATTGCTATTAATTTGGGAGTCCAAGATACTCCGCCGTGAAACGACGGACACATGCGGACAAGCCCTTTGTGACTCCTGACTCCTGACTCCTGACTTCATTATGATAATGCCTCAAATCCCGCGACGATATCTAAGAGTTCCTCTGTGATAGTAGTTTGACGTTGTTGGTTAAACTGCATATTTAGCTCGCTTAAACGTTCGCTAATGTTTTTTTCTGCCATTTGCATCGCCGCTAGGCGACTAGTACTTTCGCTCTTTAACGATTCGGCACAAGCCCGATAGAGAGTGACAAAGAAATATTGTTGAAACAATGCCGATGCTAGCTTATGCTTATCCATAGTAAATCCAGGAAGACTAGAACCAGACCATTTTTTCTGTTTTAACTGTTGTAACCAAACCAAATTTAGAGGAAAAATTTGTAAC
>JBCCDL010000989.1:0-2179 GCA_039030815.1 Cyanobacteria bacterium P01_A01_bin.83
AAGATGATGGTGGCTAATTTTCACACGGCTTTAGATGCTCGTTATGCAATCTCTAATGGCGTTGTCGTTACTACCTTTATTCATCCCCTATCTTCTCTACAGGAAAGAGATTTATTGTCAGCATTAAACCAGGTGTCTAGTTTGGCGGAGACTTTTGGTACCAGCTACACCAGTGGAGAAGTATTGTTTGTTCCTGGAGGTAATGGTGATGGTGACAATTCGCCACCCCCACCACCGCCAATACAATCTTCTCCCGAGGATGTTAATGCTTTAAATCTGCGGTTAAATTCTCAAGCAGCACTGTAGCCAAGGTTTGATAGTCATGTCTGGTCTTACTACTCATTACTCATTTATCTTTATAATGTAGGTTACCAATGATCTTGTTATTTTCATGGCTTCAGAGATTCTTGCTGCAACTGACATCAACTTAAAGGATGTCAATCAAACAAATTGCGATCGCGAACCAATTCATATTTCCAATTTAATCCAGCCTCACGGGGTTTTAATAGCGGTCTCAGTGGCGGAATATCAAATATTGCAGGTTAGTCTTAATACCGAGCAAATGCTGGGAATTGAGCCTCAAAAACTGCTAAATTGCCCTTTAACCGAGTTCTTAGGGATAGAGCAAGTAGCAGCGATCAAAAGCTGCCTAGCAGAGGATTTTGATAATATTAATCCGATCCCGATTCAGTTGACTTGCAAAGGTTCTCAACTAAATTTTGATGGTATTGTTCACAGTAACGAAGAAATAATTATTCTAGAGTTAGAACCAAGTAAACCTAATCAGGAAGTTGATTTTTTCAATTTTTATCAGTTACTTAAAAGACCCATCGATAAGATCCAAAATACTAATACCTTAGACGAGTTTTGTAATGTGGTGGTTCAAGAAGTCAAAAAAATTACGGGATTTGATCGGGTCATGGTCTATCGTTTCGATCAAGATGGTTCTGGTACAGTTATTGCTGAAGATGCCAAGGCAGAATTAGAACCATTTTTAGGTTTGCACTACCCCGATACCGACATTCCCAAACAGGCGAAATATCTCTACACCATTAATTTACTACGTTTAATTCCTGATGCTACCTATGAACCAGTAAGCTTGATTCCATCGCTAAATCCGCTGACAAATAAACCTTTGGATATGAGTCTGTCGGTGTTGCGTAGTGTTTCTCCGTTACATACCGAATATTTAAGCAATATGGGTGTATCGGCTTCGATGTCTATCTCTATTATCAAGAATAAAAAGCTTTGGGGATTAATTGCCTGTCACCACAACACACCTAAAAAAGTCTCCTACAAAATTCGTACCGCCTGTGAATTTATCGGACAAATCGTTTCTTTTGAATTGACTGCCAAAGAAGATAGCCAAGATTTGGACTACAAAATGAAGCTTAAATCAATTCAGTCTCAGTTTGTCAAAACCATTGCCCATGCAGAAGACTTAGAAATTAGCTTAACTCAAAATCCTCAACACCTTTTGGATTTAGTTGGTGCGACTGGTGTCGCTTTAATTTTAGGTGACGAAATCATCCTAATGGGAAATACTCCTGGTGAATCAGCCATAAAGTCCATGCTTCCCTGGCTAGAAAAACAGTTTAGCGACGAAATAATTTATCAGACTAATTCTCTGAAGCAAGTTTACCCTGGTTCCTTCAAAGATCACACAGCTTTGTGTGGATTACTTGCTTTGTTAATTTCTCGAATCCAAAAAACCTTTATTATTTGGTTTCGTCCTGAAGTTATTCAAACTGTAGATTGGGGCGGCAATCCACACAAAGCGCTAGAGATCAGCCAAGATGGCACTTTAACCCTATCTCCCCGTAAATCTTTTGCCAAATGGCAAGAAACCGTCAGTGGAAAATCTTTGCCCTGGAAGGCTTGTGAAGTAGAAGCAGCATTAGAGTTACGTAGCTCTATTGTAAGTATTATTTTACGTAAAACGGACGAACTAACCCAGATTAACCAGGAATTAGCCCGCAGCAACACTGAACTCGATGCTTTTGCCTATATTGCTTCTCACGATCTTAAAGAACCCTTACGCGGGATCTACAACTACTCTAGTTTTTTAATTGAAGACTACGGCGAAATACTAGGTGAGGATGGTGCCGATAAACTCAACACCTTAATGCGTCTGACTCATCGCATGGAAGACTTAATCAATTCTCTATTACATTATTCT
>JBCCDL010000990.1:0-2173 GCA_039030815.1 Cyanobacteria bacterium P01_A01_bin.83
ATCCTTTATCCTTAATCCTTTATCCTCCTCAAATCCCCCCCCGAGAAGCATATTTTGCAGAGACAGAAACGATACCCCTCAAAAAAGCAATCAATCATCTATGTGGAGAGTTAATTTGCCCTTACCCTCCAGGAATCCCAGTTTTAATGCCTGGAGAAGTTATTACAGCCGAGGCGATAAATTATCTTCAGCAAGTCTTGGCTTCAGGTGGAACTATTACGGGGTGTAACGATCCCACTCTCCAAACCATTCAAATACTCAAAATAGACAAATAAATTTGACAGGCTTGAATCTAATCAATTCAAGATTTGAAATTGAGAGTAATATTGTTCGTAGTCGTTAGTTTAGATAGTTACATGAAATTCAAAAAAGAATGCTACGTATTGAACTTAAAGATTGAGTAATAAGTTTTTACTAACCACTAACCACTAACAAAGATAATTTCATTTGTAGCGAGAATTAAAGTATTTAATATTACTAGCTAGTTAAAAATATTTCAAGCTGATCAGTGTCAACTAGATTTATCTTTACGGTAAGTAACAAATGATCAATAATCAATAATAATTAATTATGCTCTGGCCCTATAAAACCCCTGGAATTCCCGATCAACTATTTGAACGCTTACCTGGGATTCCTCTAAGCAAAAGAGAGGTAAGAGTTTTAATAATTTCTTCTCTGCGAATGAAGCCAGATTCAGTATTGTGGGATATTGGTGCAGGGACAGGAACAATTCCCGTAGAATTAGGGTTGCTGTGTCCTCAAGGACAGATTATCGCTATTGAGCGAGATGATGAAGTAGCCAAATTAATTAAACGAAACTGCGATCGCTTTGGCGTAAATAATGTCAAGGTTATTCAAGGAAGCGCCCCAGAATGTCTTCAGGATATTAAACCCCAGCCCAATTTGGTTTGCATTGAGGGTGGTAAACCCATCAAAGATCTCCTCAAGCAAACTTGGAAATATCTCCACCCAGAGGGTCGCATTGTGGCTACAGTTAGTAATCTGGAAAATTTGTATATTATTTCTGAAGGATTATCCGAGCTTCAGGCACGTAATGTAGAGGTAGTACAGTCAGCAGTTAACCGTTTAGAAACCAGGGGCATTCACCAAACTTTTGCCGCGGTCAATCCTATGTTTATTCTTAGCGGAGAAAAATTATAAAGTATACAATTATGAACCTTAACTAGTAATAGACCACTAGGACTTAATCCATTAATTTGTTAACCTTTCATAAGGTTGTCTTAAACTTTACTTTTAAAAGCTTTTAGCTCTAAGCTTTAGGCTTTAAGCTTTTGAGTTTAATGCCTTTACCAAACTTTGGTTGGAGGTTCATAATTAGGAGAAAATTAACGCTTCTTCTAATTAGGCTGATAGCTTATAGCCACGAACGAAGCTCGTTTACCTTAATTTCGCGTTTGTAACAGCAACGCATTATGCCCTTGTCTCGTATACTTAGCTCAGTAATTGCGATCGCCCTTGCCTTGGGCATGATTATTCTCGGAGGATGGTATTTTACTCTCGGTATCGGTATTTTAATTGTCTTGGCGCAGCGAGAATATTTTCGTTTAGTCCGTGCAAAAGGAGTGGAACCCGCTGGTAAAACGACCTTAGTGGTATCTCTACTGCTGTTACTTAGTGCTACCGTTGCTCCTAACGTAACTGATGCGATGTTTTGTCTTGGCGGCACAATTATCTGTTTCTATCTCTTGTTTCAGCCTAAAATAGCAACCATCGCCGATATCTCCAGCTCGATTTTAGGACTGTTCTATTCGGGCTATCTTCCTACTTTTTGGGTACGTTTAAGGGTAAGTCTGCCAAACAGCAGTAATGGCAGTAATTTACCGTTAGATGGCTACTGGCCCGATTCTTGGCTGAATCCCAGTCAATTTCCTAAAGCATTGACTCTTACTTTTTTAGTGATGGCTTGTATTTGGGCGGCAGACATTGGAGCATATACCATGGGCAAAAACTTTGGGCGCACCAGACTATCAGACATTAGCCCCAAGAAAACAGTTGAGGGGGCTATATTTGGAGTTGTCGGCAGTTTAATTGTTGCCGAATTAGGTGCCTGGTATTTTGATTTTCCTGCCTGGCAAGTCAGCGGCGTTATGTTGGGGACATTAATCGGCATCACCAGTCTCTTAGGAGATTTGACTGAATCAATGATGAAACG
>JBCCDL010000991.1:0-2169 GCA_039030815.1 Cyanobacteria bacterium P01_A01_bin.83
GTTAATATTGCCGAAAATATTCCCGAAGATCCATCTATCACTAATATTGATGGTCCCATGGACGGCTGTTGGCACTATAGCTTCTATGCTAACATCATGGCTCATATTTGTGGCGATCGCTATGATGCTGAAGAATTGAAAGATATGATTGACTGTAAGCGTGATGGTTTCATGGGCGCTACCAACGTAGTCAACTATCTCAGCAATCATGACCATAGAAGGGTTATGGTAGAATTAGGCGATCGTGGTATTCTCGAAGAAGCTGCTTTTAAAAGAGTAAAATTAGGCGCCGTTTTATTGATGACTGCGGTAGGGATACCGATGATGTGGATGGGTCAAGAATTTGGCGACTATAATCCTCTTAATCAAGATGCGAGTAAAATTGAGTGGGATTTACTAGCAGGAGATAATAATCAACATCTGTTTGCTCACTACAAAGGTCTGATTAATCTCCGTAAAAATAATCACGCGCTGTACACAGAAAACATTGAATTTTTCCACGAAGATGCAGAATCCAAGGTAATTGCTTATGTTCGCTGGAATGATGAGGGGTCTCGTGTTGTAGTTGTGGCTAACTTCAGCGACCAATATTTAGCTGGTTATGCTGTCCCCAATTTTCCTGCCAATGGTACTTGGCATGAGTGGACAGGAAACTACGATCTTGAAGCTGGTAACGGTCAAATTTTGATTGATTTGCCTGAATACGAAGCGCAAGTATTTGTTCAATAGTTATCAAGCAATTACTTACAGCATGAATATTTATAATTAGATGCCAGCTTAGTAGTTATTTATATTCATAATAAATTTAAAGGGTGTTGACTACAACGCCCTTTCATTTTGCCACAACACTCCTTGCTAAATTGAAAAATTGCCCATGAAATTTAAAGTTGGCTGCGAACTTGACTATCAAGTTTCTAGCAATAGCACAATTATCTTTAACATTTGTGCAGTAGAGAACGAAAATCAGCAGATACTCCATGAAAATCTCGAAATTAAGCCCGATTGTCATTATGAAAAATATCTAGTTCCCCATACTGAAAATAGCTACCTCCGCTTAACTGTCCCCGAGGGAAAATTAGACGTTTCTTATCAAGCAACCGTAAGCTCAAAATACAGTGCAGATCATCTTGAGGACATTGCAGAGATTTCCCCAGCAGATATCCCTTTGGATCTTATTTATTATCTATATCCATCACGCTATTGTCAAAGCGATCGCCTGATGAAGTTGGCATATGATGAATTTGGGGATTGTAAACCTGGCTACAGCAGAGTTCAGGCTATCTGTGACTGGATTTACGACAAAGTCACCTACATATCTGGTAGCACCGATTCCCATACCTCAGCTTACGATACAGTAACCGAAAGAGCAGGAGTATGTCGCGATTTTGCCCATTTAGGCATAGCTTTTTGTCGCGCTTTAAACATTCCCGCTAGATTTGTCTCCGCATATGCTTGGCAACTACAGCCACCAGATTTCCATGCTTGTTTTGAAGCCTATCTGGGAAATCGCTGGTATTTATTTGATGCTACTCGTTTGGCACCTACTGACGGCTTGGTACGTATCGGTACAGGCAGAGATGCTGCTGATACCGCTTTTGCTACAGTTTTTGGTGCAGTTAAGTTAAATAACATGGAAGTATATATAAATCGTCTGGATCACGATTAAGTATTTCTTTTCAGGCTACATTATTCCCGCAGGAGATTTTATCTTTCAATCAAAAGAAGACCCACAGCTACGCTGTTGGGATGAATTTTGAACAAGGTGTAACAGCTTGAATTACTCTTACCAAAAGCTTCATACACCAAAGTAAAAGTTGGCGATATAATACTCTTAGCGGTAAAGCGCATAAAGAAATTAAAGGGACTGACTACCCTTACCTCAGATCGTCGGAACAAATATCGCCCAAGAAAATGTGTGCGGTTCGTTGAAGCTGCGAAGCTCTAGAAAATAGAGAAGTAGAGGCTTCCAAGCAAGGGCGGGGAGAAAACCGCAAGTACTCTGAACTGATAGATGGATGTGGGTTAAAATCCCACGCGCGACCTGAACTGGTCGTTTCAGAATAGAGAACCTCTTCTCTCAGGAGAATTTCACCTCCTGCCCTTACGTAAAACAACTTAATTTTAAGTTGGATTCAGAACCAAGTAGGTAACGAACGGGGAATAAGCAGA
>JBCCDL010000992.1:0-2168 GCA_039030815.1 Cyanobacteria bacterium P01_A01_bin.83
ATTTTATGTCTCCATCACTATTTTTAATAGCCAATTGTGCTTGTACAATTTCATCGAATGCGGCTTTAGTTTGTTCGCTATTTAAGCTTCGGTCATGACGATATACAACGCGAGGTTGGATATAAGACTCTTTTGTATATTGCTCATGTTTATCATTGGTGGAATCTAAAATATATTGGATAGCTTTTATTACTTTTTGAGCATCTTCTGATAATAATTTTTCTGTTGAATTCGGCAATATATTTTGGTTGTGAGAATAATTATTTGTTGATTGATTCATAGATTCATTATTTGTGATTTCATTATTTGTAATTTCATAGTCATAACCGCCCCATTTTAAATACTTTCTTTCAAAGTCTGGAGTAATACCTAAACGACATACACCTAATGTAGAAAGAAGAATAGAAGTATTAAATAAACCTGCTTCCATTGATGTTCTCAACTGTTCAAAAATCTTTATTAATTCTTCTCTATCTTTAGTACTAGGTAGAATATCTTTGTTGTTAATTAATTTGGGTAATGCTTTGATATCACCCTTGGGATAACCATCAATCCATTCAAGTCTAGATACCGCGTAAATATCGAAGTTGTCGCGCAGAGAACCAGAACCTAGCCCCCAATCGTCAATATTTGCTGACTGGGTATCGGCGGTAACTGTTACTCCTAAAGCTGCACCGTTATTAGCAATTGTCATTATTTTGGTGGTCGCAATCTTGAATAATTCGCTATTGCTAGCTTGCAATCCATCCTTGATGCTCTGCCAATCTGTTATCACCAGTTTGACTAAGGTGCGGTCTTTATCTCCTTGCTGACGCTGTTCGTAGATTTCATAGACTGCATTTACAGGTACAAGGTCTTTTGTACCTATTTGATAAAGAGTATGATGCGATCGCTTAATTTTGGGATGGACTGGTTCTATCTCTTTTCCTTGCCATACCCAGCATTGCATTTGGGGGTTACGTTTGAAGAATTCTTCTAGCAGAAAGTACATTACCGTAGTCTTTCCACATCTGGAGGGAGCAACTATCATCTGACTGCGTTCTGAGATGGCAAATCCTTTGATGATTTCTTGTCCTATCTTTTGATAATCATCAATGTTCAATTCTATTGATTTGTTTGATTCGGGAGGTGATTTATCAGGGTTTGATTTGTCAGGGTTTGATTTGTCAGAGTTCGATTCTTCGCTGTTATTTTCAATTGAAACTAGCTCTGATTCTAGCTTTGCAGGATTATTTATATCTGATTCAGTATCTGAAGCTATGGCTGGTGAAATAGCCATGCTTCTATTAATTTCAGTTTTTATGGCTATATTGAGGGCAGCAATTACGAGTGACGATAAGATACCTCCAGCCACTAAAGGGACTTTGAAATCTAGAGGATATACATCATCAACAGTTCTTACTTCTGCTGGGAGTTGTGGTGGTAGTTCTGCAAACATTCTTCGTTCTTCGTGCTTCGTACTGCTTAATTACTTAATTGACGTTCTGTAGCCGTTTCTAGCCCCTATGGAATTTATAGGGGCTGATTTCTACTTCTTTTTCTATTTCCTAATAAGTGGAGGTGGTAACGGTCTGTTATTGAAACGCGATACGGGCAAAATTTTACGGATTTTATAGGCTGCTACATACTTTGCTCTGCTGTGGTTTTTAATAAAATAGCCTCCCAGAGATATCAGTTTGAAAGCTCCAAATACAATTGCCAAAGTAGCAATTTCTCCAACCAATAATTCAAAAAACATCAGAAAACACCAAATAAATTAGTTTTAGAATGTATTTATCTCTCTTTTACCTTTATTTATCATTAAATAACTCATTAACTTCCTCAATTAATTCCTCATTCACTCAATATCTTTTTCAATCTCTCTCTCGCTCTCTCTATCTCTCATTCACTCTTACTTCAAAGAGCTAGCCGACCCTTTACTATTCTTATCGAGAATCAATTGATATTTCTCCTTAGTTTCCTTGGAAGTTGCAGCACCAATCAAAGCTAACCAAGCTAGAGTGTTACCTGCTAAAAACATTATTTCGCTGCCTATAACTAGACTCCAAGCCAAGAAACGAGCTGGGAGGATATCGCCTAAACCAAGACCGCCGATTGTGGTAGTGTAGTCTACCCAGTAAACTATCAGCCCAAAGATGATTAAAGCTGCTGCTAATCCTCCAGCACCA
>JBCCDL010000993.1:0-2167 GCA_039030815.1 Cyanobacteria bacterium P01_A01_bin.83
ATGAAGCTCCTCCACCTGCGTAAAGCGCGAGGTGAAGGTGTCCTATGCTAACTTAGGATTATCCCTAACCCACAAGTCACACAAAACAGCCCAGCCTCTAGGCGATTTACCAGAGCTTTTGCTGGTAGAATCCTCACGGTCATTTCTGCGCGTGAGCTTAATTATTCCTCTGGCAGCAATATTTTGCGAACCATTGAGATCGGTTTGATATATCTTGCCCGACGCAAACCGACAGATAGCATAGTTGCTTCGGTTTCGTTTAACTAATCCAGAGCCATCGTAGGCTAATTTGGATGTATATGCAGCAACTATATCTATTACTTTCCCTCCTAATTCGCGCCACTTCATTTCAGTAAGGGTGCGAGTTTTGGCTTTTAACCAGCCATGAAATCGCTGTCGTAAAGTCGAACCTTTACGCCCTCCTCTGGGCTTCCAACCTTTAAGATTCTCAAACACAATAGCGCACGAGTTGTAAGCCTTCGCAATCTCAACAATCCGCTTTGACACGGTATGCCCGATTTGCTCGTTGATATTATGGCACTTGCGGTAGATGCTGCGACAAAATCCTTTGTGAAGCCTACCTCCAGATCCCATTGTCTTCTTGGCTTTAGTTGAAATTGATTTGAGCCGTGCGTCCCTTCGGTCTATGTCTCTTCCTGGGTGAACAAATTCACGATGGATTACAGTACCGTCGAAACTCACAACTGTTACAGCAGCAGTAGAGTTTATGCCTAAATCTATGGCTACTACATTATTTTCTGGCTTTCTTTTAGCTGGATGGCACTCAAAGGGAACTGACAAGTGGCAAGCACTTTCATTGAAAATTAACGAAGGTGACAGCATTTTGTTGCTGTTTACCAAATGCCGTTCTCGCACTCTCCCAATATTAGTAGTTACCCAAATCCAATCTGAGCCTGTAAAGACTTTAATCTCTACTCGATCTGCACCATGTAACTTGTAGCATTGACCGCGATAAAGTACGGGGTAGCACCCAGCGTCTGGGTTAAATCTGGGTGGTTTGGCATCTTTCCTCGAACGTATGCCACTTTGCCAGTCTCGATAGCGCGTCATGTAGCTACTTACTTGACCGACGGCGAAGACAATAGCTGCTCTGCGGTAATAGGATGGAAATTTGTGGAATACCTTACCAATTTGCGGGTACTTAATATTGGGATTTTTGGCTGTCGCGTGCATAAATCGCTCGACAGCAGGCACGACTTCTTTAGTTGAAAGAGTTCCTAGAGTTTTCCAGTGAGTAAAAACAATACCCGCCAAAAATCTACATAACCGACGGTAGATCTTAACTGTCTTGCCAAACAGTAGTTGGTGTTCGGCAAGACAGTTAAGATCCCAAATATCGGTACGGATGATTTTTGGCGGTTTTTTGTTTACCATAAAGGTATTTTACCGCATAGTGTAATTTATGACTAGCAGAATGCGAAGCTTTGTTCATACTGTTGCCTGTATTAAAGTTCACGTTGTTTTTGTGACTAAATACAGGCATCCTGTTATACAAGGTGAAATTGAAAAAGAAATAGCTAGAATCTGCCAGAGTATCTGCAACAAGAACGACTGCATTCTTGAAGAAGCCAAAGCAGATTTAGGAAGCAAAGATCATATCCATTTGTTGATTGACCTAGCCCCCAAAGTTTCTCTGTCGAAGCTGTGTAATGTCCTTAAAACTGTAACCAGCAGAGAAGTAAGGAAACATTATGCTGAGGAACTAAAGCCTTACTATTGGAAACCTGTCTTTTGGAAACGAGGTTTTAGCGCGGTATCGGCTGGCGGTGCGTCGCTGGATGTCCTGAAAGATTATATAGAAAACCAAGGCTATGATAATTAATTATCGCTCCTTAACCCCCACCTGTACCGAGGTGGGGGAATGCGTCGCGAATTTGTTCAAAGTCGACTATTTATCCCATTTATGTATCCTCAGTCTCACGGGAACACCACTACCAAATAAATATAAACCCGAGCAATAAAACATCGGGCAATTCTTCAAAGGAATTACACCCGATTAACTAGATTGAGGCAGCAGTACTTATAAATGAATTTAAATGAATTTAAAATCTGTCAATATGCTTCTTTGAGAACTAATTACCCAAATTACCTATTGTTTGAATCCATCGGGAATCCTAGCGCCGCATTGCGCATGTATTCATTAATA
>JBCCDL010000994.1:0-2164 GCA_039030815.1 Cyanobacteria bacterium P01_A01_bin.83
ACTGCACCTCGCGATCGCTATAGGCAAGTTGTCAATTGACAACTAAAAATGAAAACATTAATATTATGCTTATATGGCGAAAAAACACCCAAACAAAGAGATCCGATCAGCATTGGAGTATGCCAAGCAGAAGGGCTGGCGTGTAAAACAAGGTGGTTCTCATGCTTGGGGTAAAATTTATTGTCCATATAATGATTCAGACTGTAGATGTGGAGAATTTTGTAAAATTAGCATTTGGAGTACCCCCAGAAATCCCATAAATCATGCCAAACAAATACGCCGAGTAGTCGATAACTGTATCTATCACCAGGAATAATTGTTAAAATGCCAGAATACGAATTCACTTTAAAATTTAAGCTTCAAGATTCTCAAATCGATCCCGACATTTATGTCGAGCAATTATATGAATCTGGTTGTGATGATGCTGTCATTGGTACGGGAAAAAAAGGTTACATAGGATTGAATTTTATTCGCGAATCTTCCTCAGCCTATGAAGCAATTGCTAGTGCAGTAAGGGATCTAAAAAAAGTAATTCCCAAAGCAATTCTTGTTGAAGCTGCACCCGATCTAGTTGGAGTTACAGATGTTGCTAATCTTTTGGGATGTACCAGACAAAACATACAAAAATTAATTGCTAAAGATAATTCTACCTGTCCCCATGCAATTTATGATGGAGCGCAATCTATTTGGCATTTAGCCGATATTCTTGATTGGTTAATTGACAGTAAAAAATATTCTATTAGTGAATCTTTAGTTGAAGTTGCTAAGGTAACTATGAGTTTGAATATAACTAAACAATTTGCAATGCTCGATTCTAATTTGCAAGAAAGTTGTAAAAGTTTAGTTTGTTCCAAATAAGTAAGATAATTCATTTTTTTGCTTGATAGTTTATGTATAGTTGTAATGCGATCGCGTTTTGAATTGAATATCATCCATAAACAGAAGCAGCTACAAGCATTTCTGCTACCATGCGCCACATCATAACATTGACATCAACTTGATCTTCTGTATTTTGATAGTATCCTTCCATGTCATGTACATATCCACTTAAACCTACAAGATAACTCAATAAATCTCCATTTTCCCATTCATCTTCATTGCCTACATAATCTTTAACTAAACATTTTAGAAAAAAATCAAATTCCTCTTTTGAAGATATTTTTTTAGCAAAATCAATTAATTTATCTCCAATCAGAAGTTTTTGCTCGTTTTTAGATGTTTTTAGAGATTTTTCTCACACACTATCAAGTAAACAAGATATACAGGGAGATATAGAGTGGACATTACAAATCCAATAAGTTCGAGTGTCTTCCACCAGATAACTTCCTTCAATTTATATTTTTTAGGTATGATGATTGCCAAAAAGTTAGGCAAAAATATTAACCCTAAAAATGACTTGTTTAATAAATTAGCATTGTGAGAAATTTCCCTACAAACACTATTACTTATTTGTAAATTATTCTCAACTACGAAATAAGTAGCAACACATAAACAGAGAATAATTACAACACAGATATTAGTTGCATAAACAAAACTGTTGATTTCTGGAGATTTTATCTCATTGATATTTGATTGACTCTCTTCCATATAGCTTTAAATACGATCGCTTATCAAGCTTCATATTATGCAAGCTATATATATTACTGCCAAACATAAATCAAAATAAACAACACAATCCAAATTACATCAACAAAGTGCCAAAACAAAGAAGTTGATTCTACACCAAACTGTCCACCAGCATAATTACCAGGGAAAAAAGAACGGGTCAACATAATAGTTTGTAACAACACGCCTGTTAAAACGTGCAAACCGTGAAAGCCCGTTAACAGATAAAAAGCACCACCAAATACGCCAGAAGTAAAACCAAATTCTAGCCCCATCCACTCTACTGCTTGTCCGTAGAGGAAATAGCTACCCATTGCCATAGTTAGGAACCAAAAGATGCGAAAACCCCAAAGATTTTCCTTATGTAAATACTTCTCGGCAATATAAATGACAAAGCTACTAGAAACCAGAATGACAGTATTAATTGCAGGTTCTCTAACTTCCAACCCTTCAACTCCAGGGGGAAGCCAGTCAGTCATCGTCGTTTTATAGACGATATAACCAGCAAAAAAGCTGAGGAAAATTACACTTTCAGACAATAAGAAGATAATAAAGCCCA
>JBCCDL010000995.1:0-2160 GCA_039030815.1 Cyanobacteria bacterium P01_A01_bin.83
AGCTTTACAGGGAAAACGCGATCGCGTTCATTTAGTTACAAAGATCGGTCGTTGGGGTAGACGTACTGGACAAATGGTGCCGATGACTACCGTGGACATGGTTCGCCTTTGCACCCATGCCTGTATGTTTCGTCTCAAAACAGACTGGATCGACGTGATGCTCTGCCATGAAGGTAAAATCAAAGATCCTAGCGTCTATCTCAAAGGATTCGAGCAGTTAAAAGAGCAAGGCTATATTCGGGCATACGGCATCTCTACAGATCGCCTGGATGTTCTTCGACGCTTTAACACTAACAATACCTGTAGCGTCGTGGAGGTAGAATATTCTTTGCTCAATCGCAATCCCGAATCAGAATTTCTCCCTTACTGTCAAAAACATGATATTGCCGTATTAGTACGTGGTCCTCTGGGTAAAGGTCTACTCTCTGGTAAATACGCTCCTGGAAATGTCTTCACCGATAGCGTAAGAGGCGAATGGTTTGCCGACGAAAAGAAAAAAGCCAAACTCGAACGCAAACTAACTAAGGTAGAACGTCTCAAGTCTGCGGTACAGCCTGGAGAAGAAATGGTCACAGCAGCAATTCGCTATGTTACTTCTCATCCCGTACATCCTGTAGCTATTCCTGGGGCAAAAACACCCGCCCAAGCAGTTACCAACGCTAAAGCAGGAGACGCATTTTTAGTAGAAGCTAAACGTCAAGAGTTAGTCCGTCTAACTAAAACAAATCACACCGCATCATTAGCTTGAGCTTGGGGATTAGTAGAGATGAAAAAAATTTTATTCTACTGTCAATACCTGGCGGGGATGGGGCATTTAGTCAGAAGCACCGAAATTGTTCGCAGCTTGGTTAAGGATTTTGATGTCTGTTTGATTAATGGCGGTCAACTAATACCAGGGTTTGAATTTCCTGCTGAGGCAAGAGTAGTCCATCTACCAGCAGTTTGGGAAGATGGTAACAAGCTAAAGTCTGTAGATAGTTCCCTAACTATTGAAGAGGTTAAAGAGAGTCGCCAGCACAAGATTCTTGATGTATTAGATAAGTTTCAACCAGACTGCATCATTACCGAATGTTTCCCTTTTGGCAAGCATAAACTTATGTTTGAGCTAAAGCCGATGCTGGAACAGGCGAAAGAAATCAATATTCCGATTATCTGTAGTCTGCGGGATCTAATTATGACTCAGCCGATGTCCGAATCAGCGCGAATCAGAAGGCAGGAAAAAGTTTGCCAGCTAATTGATCGCTTTTACGATCTGGTTTTATTTCACGGCGATGTTAATTTATTCCGCTTAGAAGATTCCTTCCCCAAAGTAGACAAGTTAAGCTGCGACTTATTTTATACAGGTTATGTTGTTCCTGCTATCACAGAAAATTCACCCAAAAATCTAGAAGATATTGCCAATTTAGACCGCGCAGAACCGACTATTTTCGTTAGTGTGGGCGGTGGCAGACATGGTTATCCTCTACTAGCAGCTATGTTATTCGCCAGTCCAATCTTGAAAAAATCTATACCTCACAAAATATATTGCTTTGCAGGACCCTTTATGTCGGAGTCTGAATTTCAACGACTACAAACCTTGTCAGCAGAACAAGAGCGGGTAGTGATTCGCCGTTATACCCCTCGCTTAATTCAATATATGCAGCAGGCAGATCTTTCTATAAGTCTAGGGGGCTACAACACTACCATGAACATTCTGCAAACAGGAGTTCGTGCTTTAGTTTTACCTTCTTTGAACGAGCATCAAGCTGACGAACAAACTATACGGGCGCGAAAATTAGCTCAATTAGATATTGTTGATTTATTGCAGCTCCAAGATTTGAAACCCGCAATCCTAGCGGACAAAATCGTCAATAGTCTTAATCGTCCGAAACCTAACAGCAACTTCAACTTATCAGGTGCAGCAACAACCGCTAGCAAACTCAAAGAACTACTTTGCAGCAATACTATAGTTGCTATCTAAGCAGTTTACTTTTTTCAAAGCTAATAGCTATTAGCCATTGGTGACAAGTTAAGGGTGTGTGTTTAGGGTCAATCGCTTTTAAGTAATGAGTAATAAGTAATAAGTAATAAGTGTTAGAAGTTGTTTTAATTTTTTCATCTTGGTATGCGCGATCGGATCTCTATTTATTCTTAACGCTTATATAGTGTTTTAAAAAGCAA
>JBCCDL010000996.1:0-2153 GCA_039030815.1 Cyanobacteria bacterium P01_A01_bin.83
GAAATTAAGTTAGTGGTGCAGGTGCCGATGTTTCCCGCCCAGGCAGAAGAGTTAGGGGTAGCAAATAAAAATACGGGCAAGGAAAGCAAACTAGTCCAGCGAACTACTTTCAGTAAATTTTGCATAGTAATTTAGATCATAAATTATGACTCACAACCACCCCTAAGGTAGCTTATAAAAGTTAAAGATAGCTTATAAAAGTTAGAAGTGAAATGATGAACTACCCCATGTCATAGGACGATGGGGTTTCTAGCTTCAATTCGCAGCGTTCCCTTGCGCCTGACGGCGACGCGGGGTCTGCGAAGCTGGGTGCTGCATTACCTTAGTCTTTCGACCACGATCGTGACTGACGCTCCCTTCACTAGCAGAGACGGCTGCACCATCCGCCCTTACGGGTGAGCCACTTGCGTAAGGGCGAAAACCGCCAAGACCGCAGTGACTCATCTTTAGCATTCTGATTCCTTCTGCCCTAATATTACGGCTTGCTGCTTCATCTCTATCATGGTGAGCATTACACCTGTCGTTTACACAGATCCACTCTCGGATACTTAGATCCATTTTTGGTTGTTGGGTTAGGCAGTCAGGGCAGATATGGGAACTAGGAAAAAATCTATCGATTTCTACGAGCTTTTTATCTTCTCGTTCGAGTTTGTAACTCAAGAAATTGACAAACATTCCCCACCCACAGTCAGAAATAGATGACGCTAATTTATGGTTACGCACGCACGAGCAAAGCTCGAAGTCGCGTCTAGCGACGCTTGCAAGCTCCGCTTGCTGCCCCTTTACGTTGAGGTTTTCCACCACTACGACTTGACTTTCGTTGGTCAGTTTTCTGCTCAATTTGTGCAGAAAATCCTGACGGGAATTACTGATACGTGCGTGAACTCTAGCTACTAATTTCTTAGCTTTTTGTCTTGAGCTACTACCTAGTTGTTTTCGAGACAGTTTCTTTTGTTTTCTGGCTAGGTTTTTCTCATGCTTTTTGATCTGTCTGGGGTTGGCATACTTACTTGTTTTAGTTCCGTCGTGGACAATAGCAAAGTCTTTAATTCCAAGGTCAATGCCTTGGATCTTATTACCATTGCCAGATATAAAACAAGCTTCAACTTCATAGATAATAGAGGCAAAATATCTATCAGAACTATCTTTAGTTACAGTAACAGTTTTGATTTTGCCGTAATAGCGACGATCAAATACTGCTTTAACTAATTTGATTTTTGGTAGATAAATGTAACCTCCTTCAATCCTTACAGACTGAGGGAAACCTATAGATTGTTTTCTATGTTTTGATTTGAATCTAGGAAACTTAGCTCTTTTTTCAAAGAAAGGCGCATAGTTCGCCGCATCTAGTTGATGAAAGCACGAGATAAATTAAGTGATGTTTGTTGTAGAGATTGAGAATAAACCTCTGTTTTTAACCACTCATTTTCTTTTTTTAGATTGGGTAACAAAGCATTCAAAGCACTGCGAGACAAGCCTTTCCCTGTTTCTTTGTACGTTTCGATGCTTTTGTTTAGCGCCAAATTCCACCACCAGCGACAACAGCCCATAGCACTTGCCAATTGCTGTTTTTGCTCGTTAGTTGGGTAGATTCGTATTTTCTGCGCTTGTCTAATCGTCATGTCTATCACTGTATCATAAAGTGATATAAGCGCCCCAAATGTTTGATTTATTGGTCGGGCATTCATCTCTAAGTACAGGCTGCTTTGCAGCCAAGCGTCGCGCTTACGCGCCTGAGCCTTTTGCTCTGTGAACATGAGGGAATTCTGCCCGACACTCCGTTAAAAGGATGAGGAACAAGGAACAAGGAACAAGGAACAAAAATAATTATTCCCTAATTCCTTAAACCATAGAGATCAAGACGCAACGCTATTTAATACTGGGGTACATTGGAATCAATTTCTTGACTCCAAGCCGTAATTCCTCCTTTGACGTTTGTACCTTCAATTCCTGCTTCTTTGAGGATGTTGAGTGCTTTAGCCGAGCGTCCTCCCAGCTTGCAGTGAGCAATTAAGCGATGACCATTGACTAATTCTTTGACTTTTTCGATACCGCTACCGTCTTCTAGTTCAGATAGAGGAATCAGTACTGAGCCATCTATTTTGGCAATTTCGTATTCGTTGGGGTTGCGAACATCTAACAGTACAAAGTCA
>JBCCDL010000997.1:0-2147 GCA_039030815.1 Cyanobacteria bacterium P01_A01_bin.83
ATTTACTTTAGTAAAAATATTAATAAATGTGTCTAAAACAATCAGAATTATGATCTAAATCAATGAAACATTTTGTAGTTAAATAGTTCCACTTTATTAAACATGAAATAGCTGAGATAGGAAGCAGGACTTTAGAATCAAATTCTGTTCATTTGATTTTATATTTAATTTTGCCTACCTACTTAACACGACAGATAGGTGTGGTGTCAAAAGCGAAGTTACGTCTGCTACTTCCTAAATAAATTAAATAGCAATGATAGCTAAAGCATAACTAAAGACTGAGGACTAAGGATCTCTCCTCCTCTAAATCTTGGAACATTGGCGTACTCAAATAACGTTCGCCGAAGCTAGGCTGAATCATTACAATTAACTTCCCAGAATTTTCTGGTCGTTTGCCAACTGCGATCGCCGCTGCCAGGGCAGCACCTGTAGAAATACCTGACAATAAACCCTCTTCTCTAGCTAAACGACGACCATATTCTATAGCAGCTTCATTTGTTACCGTGACTACTTCATCGATCGCCTCTAGGTTCAAAACATCAGGAATAAAGCCTGCACCAATGCCCTGGATCTGATGTCCCCCTGGAGTCCCCCCAGAAAGCACCGCACTGTCAACAGGTTCAACAGCGATCGCCTGAAATTCTGACTTACGCTGTTTAATATTTTCGGCAATTCCTGTAATTGTGCCCCCAGTGCCTACCCCAGCAATTAAGATATCCACTGCGCCCTCGGTATCTGACCAAATTTCTTCAGCAGTAGTTAGGCGATGAATTTCGGGGTTAGCAGGGTTTTTAAACTGTTGCAGCATAAACCCATTTGCCAAGCTTGCGGCTAATTCTTCGGCACGAGCGATCGCGCTTTTCATGCCACCGCTAGCAGGAGTTAATTCCAACTGCGCCCCATAAGCTTTGAGCATTGCTCTTCGTTCTTGGCTCATGCTTTCAGGCATAGTTAAGATCAGTTGATAGCCTTTTGCCGCAGCAGTCATCGCTAAACCGATTCCCGTATTTCCTGAAGTCGGTTCAATTAAGATAGTTTCGCCAGGAGTAATTAAACCAGCTTGTTCGGCGGTGTTGATCATATTGACCCCTATGCGATCTTTAACGGAGGCAGCAGGATTCATCCCTTCCAATTTGACAACAATCTGAGCCAGACAGCCTTCAGCGAAGGGAATTGAATTTAAGCGGACTAAAGGAGTTTTGCCGACAAGTTCGGTAATGTTATTAGCAATTTTCATGATGATTTAAATAGTAGTTAATTCTAGAGGGGAACAGCAGTTTACCTTGCCAATTGTTAGTTGTTATTACTTAGGGCGTTGATGAATACAGATATAATATTTCAATTTTCAGACCTCAATTAAATTAAAAAAGCTAAAGGCTAAAGGCTAAGAGCTAAAAGCTATTTATCTATCACACATTAAGTCACCAACGTCTTACTTAGCTAACGCCCGATCGCTAATGCATATAAAATGTCATTATTTGTGCCCAGAAATTGCTGAGTTTCATCGTCGTAATAGGCTCCAATGCCACTACAGCCAATGTCCAGATAATTACTAATTAAATAAAGTCTTTGTCCGAGGCAACCAGCAGTTTGCATCGCTGTTTGATAGTTACTATAGTTGGCAGTAAAAAATAAAGTTGCGGCGCTGTCTCTGGCAAGGGCTTGATTGACACACAAATATTTGGCTTTTTCGCTAAAATCTTGGCTTTGGAGCAACTTAAGTCCTCGATACAAACCTGACTCCATGCCTTCAATGTAATTTATTACTAAATAGATTTCAATTGTTTCTTGACTGGTTGTAGATAAAGGCTGTTGTAAGCAGTGCCAAATTTGTAACCATTCTGCCTGAGAGATCGCTCCACATTTAAATTTTCTTGCTGATCGCCTAGTAATAATTGTTGATAAAAACTGTTGGGGTTGATAATTGAAAGGAGGATGTTTAAGAGCTATATTTTGATGATGCAATAGATTATTTTCTGAACTTGAGTTAACTGTGGCTTTATATCCTGCTTCGATTAGGGGATTAGCCTCAAAGTAGTCAGTAGGAGCAACAAATGGCAAAGGCGATCGCAGTTTACGGACAGACTTGGGTTTGATTTCACCAGAAATTACCGCAGCAGTTACAAATTCTTTATTCTCAAATCCTA
>JBCCDL010000998.1:0-2144 GCA_039030815.1 Cyanobacteria bacterium P01_A01_bin.83
AATAAAAATAAGCCCTGGCTAAAATAAACGAAGTCACCGCAGGCACTGTCTTCTTAAGGCAGTGTAACGGTGACCAGGACTTGAACATTAAGTTTAGAATTAGTGAGAGAGAAAAGAAGAAGGAAAATTTAGTAACCGTAACCTTGAGGCAGATATTGATTTAGATCAACTTGATCTTGGATGTTAGTTTGAGTTGCATCTTGGTCGATGACATTATAATCACCAATTGCAGCAGCTTCGTTAGCGTTGATTTGAACTGAAGTTTGAGCATCAGGTGCATCAGGGATACCGTATGCTCCCAAGTCTAGTTGGTCTTGAATACTGGTTTGAGTAGCGTCTTGCTGAATAAAGTTAGCATCGCCTACAGCAGAGGCAGAGTTGACGTTGTTTTGAACACTGGTTTGAGCGTCTTGAGCGAAAGCAGTCAAAGGAGCAAAGGCAATAACAGTAGTTAGAAGAGCTAAAGTAGATTTTTTCATGGTTTTGTATCTAGTTAAAATCAAAATTAGTGTGTTTTGCTTACATTTACTAGATACGATTGGTTTATTTTTTTATGCAGCTTTGTTGCCAGAGCATCTATCAGGATTGGGAAAGCTTAGTTATAGACATTGCCAGCACGATAAGACGAAATTAAAATAGCGAAAGAGTTTACACAATTATATAAAATGGCAGTGGAAGCAGATATTCATGATACTGTAATGAGCTTAGTTTATAATTTTTTGAGCATTATTCGATAGTTAACTTATGTGGTCTGTATATATGATTCGATGTGGCGATAATTCTCTTTATACGGGAATTTCTAATGATGTCCTCAAACGTTTTAAAGTTCATCAATCAGGTAGCGCAAAGGCTGCTAAGTACACCAGAAATAGGCATCCCTTGCAATTAGTTTTTAGTGCTGAGATAGGAGATAAATCGGCTGCTTCTCGTGCTGAATATCGTCTAAGAAAACTACCAAAAAGAAGCAAAGAGTTACTTATAACTGGTAAAAATTCCCTCTTTAATTTAGGAGTTATCGAGAAATCAATAAGCGATTGCGATTAATAAAATTGAGCTAATTTACTCCAAATTATAGAGTAGATTATGTAGCAGATATGAGTATAGTATCAACAAAGAAAGATTAGCTATAGCAATTCTCGATCTCGTGAGGTACACCCAATCAACGATCAACAATTAACAATCAACAAAAACCAGAATTTAACTTATACCTCACAACTATGAGAAACGCTATATTAATCATTAACGTAAATCATTAATTAGTAAATCATTAATTAAAGGTAATATGAGTTTATTTTTAAGCTACCCGATATTCACGTTCTGAGAAAATAGTACGACGAGTGAATTATAGTCCTAAACTATTAATAATTCCCTTCATTTGACATCAGGCAATCATCATACAATTTACTTCTACTTTCTAAAAGCTAAAAGCTAAAAGCTAAAAGCTAAAAGCTAAAAGCTAAAAGCTAAAAGCTAAAAGCTAAAAGCTAAAAGCTAAAAGCTAATGGCTAAGAGCTAATAGCTATTTAATTACTTTTGCCAGCTATCGCCAACTGATAGTTTGTTACGAGCATAATCACTAACCAAATCTGTCCTACCAACTTCAATTAAAGCGCGATCGCGTATTCGACAGGAATCGCAAACACCACAGGGAGTTTCACCACCCTGATAACACGACCAGGTATCGGCAATTGGTACGTTTAACTCTAGTGCGCGACGGACAATATCAGCTTTAGTATCTTTAACCAAAGGAGCAATCAACTGCGGTGCATTACCTTCAACTCCTGCTTTGGAAGACAGATTGGCTAACTGCTCAAAAGCGGCAAGATATTCAGGGCGACAGTCGGGATAGCCTGAATAGTCTACAGCGTTAATCCCCAGGTAAATTGCCTGAGCTTGTTTAGCTTCTGCCAACGAAAGAGCGATCGCCATAAATACGGTGTTGCGCCCAGGGACATAGGTAGAGGGAATCATGTCAGGTTGCACTCCATCTTGAGGAATAGCCATCTCTTGATCGGTTAAAGAAGAACCACCCCACTGAGAAAGATCGATATCAGTTATAAAATGTTCTTTGATGTCTAAGGCTGCCACAATCTTTTGGGCAGCATCTAGTTCTCTTTGATGTCGTTGACCATAACGAAAAGACA
>JBCCDL010000999.1:0-2137 GCA_039030815.1 Cyanobacteria bacterium P01_A01_bin.83
AGATACTATTAAAGCAAGCTAGCGATCGCTGTCAGCCAAAGATTTTCTGGCTCGGAGATCGCCTTTAAAACTAGAACAACAAAAACAAGCGATTATGCGACCCTTTAGCCGACTGATCGCTCTTTTCATCTTAAGTTTTAAAACTTGTAGGTTGCACGCTGTTTTACCCAACCTACAAGCTATAGGAATTGGTGGACAAAAAAATTATTAGACTAATATTTTCCTCTGTTTTGATTTTGCTTATCTTATTAAGCGATCGCTCTAGGGTCGCACGTATCTGACTCGATCATAGTAATTTCGGGTCTACTCATTATATTCCCTACCTATATAGCTAAACCTAAACTCCACTTAATTGTGCAAAAATATAAAGCAAAAAATTGATTGATAAATATTATAATTACCAGTCTTTTTCAACTTTGATAGACTGACAGACAAATTCTAATAAAAGCACACGCGCATATAAATAAACAATTTTTTTATTGTTTGGCTCTTCTCTTATAGAAAATTCCTCTGTACGGGACAAAAAAAAGAGACAAATTGCAAGAGTAGACAGGAAAGGGGTTTGATTAAAAGTAACTACACTCACATCAAACCCTATGAAAAAGAATTATGGGTGTTGGTGGGTCAAAAAAATTATAAGTCTAATGTTTTTATATGTTTTGATTTTGCTTATCTTATTAAGCGATCACTTTCAAAATTCGACAAAAGTTATATCGTGGTTTGTTTATTCTATAGCGCTATCGCTTCATATCAATAACATATCGCTTTTGCATATTATATTATTCATATGTTTGCTTGTTTCTGAAATTTGATATTCAATATAAGCAGCAAAGTCCCAGTCAGTTTTTCTTACTTCCTCAGTATTTTCATCGTATAGATAGACTTGTTCTCTATCTTGTGCTTTAGTTTGCAAAAAATAATATACAGTTTCAGATTCTACAGCAAAGAAAAAAGGCTTCATTGTCAAAATATCAAACAGTCCCAGACCTGACAACTCTTCACGACATCCTATTTGAAACAGAAAATGAGATCTCAGGTTTCCATCATTTAGATAAAGAACAATGTCTCTATCTCCAATAACCCCACCGCTACATCTACCAGCTAAACTTAAAAATTTTTTCAAATTACCTACAATAAAAATATCGTAAAGTTTTTCTAATTTCACGATTTCATCATCACTATATCCAGCCAATTCTTCATTCGCCGATAGATTTATAATCCTCAAAATTTCAGAAAAAGTTGTTCTCATAGGATTGTTTCTGTATTATCTCGAAAACGTCTAACTTTATAATATTTAGAACAGTTTTTGACAATAGAATCTAAAAAAATTCTTCTTTATTAGAAGAGCATTATATACACTCTTTGCCAGGCTGTCTTTTTTCATAGACAATGGTTCGATTACCAGAGTGATCGCTCTTCACCAAAAAATTATGGATTTTGGTGGGCATAAAAATAAAGATGCCTAAAAGTATTTTCCTCTGCTTTAATTTTGCCCACCCTACTGGCAATCTGTTAACTGTTAACTGTTGACTGTCTTTGAGCTTCATACAACATTAATGCTGCTGCAATAGAAACATTAAGAGATTCCACCTGCTTGGCTAAAGGAATGGTTGTCTCAACATCGGCAATCTCCATTAACCCAGAAGACAATCCCGCTCCTTCATTACCGAATAAAATCAGACTGGGAATAGTAAAATCAATTTCCCAGTAGGTTTTGCTTGCCATAGAAGAAGTAGCAATGATTTGTACTCCTTGCTGCTGCTGATATTTAACCAACTCTGCAAGATTTTGATTAGCAAATAAAGGGACATTAAACCACTGTCCGACACTAGCGCGTAGAACTTTTGGACTGTAAACATCAACGCTGTTGGCGCTCAACCAAATCCCATCAGTTGCTGTTGCGGCAACCGTGCGAATTATGGTACCCAGATTTCCTGGATCTTGCAGGGTTTCTAGGGCAATGCCGATTTTATTAATTACCTTATCCGATTGAGCCACAGCAGGACGAGGAGCGATCGCCACCACCCCATCAGGATTGACCGTAGTGGCGATCGCTTTAAGAACTTCAGGACTTACCGCCTGAGTCGTAAAGTTTTTTGCTGCTATAGTTCGGCATAATGGCTGATGATTTTCGCGC
>JBCCDL010001000.1:0-2132 GCA_039030815.1 Cyanobacteria bacterium P01_A01_bin.83
ATCTCAATGTAGGTAATCTTAATAGTGGTTCAGCGATCGCCATCACTAGTGAATCGAGTTCTCTAGATAGTTTTTCTATCATTGCGGCATTACTGGAACTAAACACAGGTGATGGGGGACAAATTGACTTAGATGCCAACAACAACCTTAATGCAGCTAATATCACCTCTCAAGTAGCAATTAGCGATCGCTTGACAAGCAATGCCGAAACTACCCCCAATATTACTCTTTCTGTATCCCAGATTGGTTTGACTATCCCCCAAGCAAGTATTGGTTCAGCAGGAGATATTAACTTAGAGGCAGGAACCCAGATTAATACTGGTTCTCTTGATACTTCTGTCTCCATTACTAACATTGCCAATAACACTGCCACAATTTTGGCAAACAATCCTCAAGTTGCTAATGTAACAAGTCCCTCCAGAGTAAATTCTCAGATTGAAGTTATTTATGACAACGTTAACATTGGACAGGGAGGTAACATAACCCTCGATAGCGATACTGCTAACGTAGCTCAAGTTAATTCCTCCATTTTTGTAACATCAGAAAATACTGTGCTTGCCACGGCTACTGCTGATAATGATGCGGTGGCAAACTCTTTTGCCAATAGCGATAACACCCTCAATATAACTGGCGATCGCCCAGGAGACATTATCTTTAACTTAGAGCAAGATCTAAACTTCGATGACTTTACCGCTACAGCTACTAGCAATGATGGCATTAATAATTTAGACTCTGTGGTTTTTTCCAATAGTGATAATGCGATCGCTACTGCTAATGGCAGTGGTAGTAACACCATTACTTTTACATCTCAGGCAGACTCTGGTTCAGTTACTTTCGATTTTATTGTCCCCGATGTCGATTTTGCGATCGATTCAGTGAACAATTTACCTAGTGATTTTCTGCAACCTATAGCTGAAGTTGATACCTGTCCTGTTAATGCTGAAGCAATTGATCTACAACCCCAGGCGATCGAAACTGCTCAAGGTAAAATTTATCCTGCTAGAGGGATTGTGGTCAATGGAGGCATAATTAAACTTACTGCGAACTCTAATGTTGGCAATACTAATCGCAATACTTTGAATTTTGCTGGCTGTCAGTAAATATAATTATTAAATTCAATTGATTTGCCACTCATTTGACTTTTAGCAAGAACTATAAAAGACAAAATTAATATAGGTAAACAGCTTACCATTTTCAAAACAATTCGAGTAGGCGAAAAAAAATGGTTAGTTTGCTTAACAGCCTTGAGTACAATTTATTTTGGGGGTATTTTGTCATCATTTGAGCTTTAATCTGTGACTGAAAGCGGCAGCTTATAGGCTAATTACCATCTTAGCCATAAGCGCCGTGAGGCAAAAAGCCTAATAATCTCATCAATCGAGGACTAGCATTGGTATAACAATGTTCGGGCATTTGATAGTTCATGAAGGGATAATATTTATGACCGACTAGTCTTTTACCATAGGTCACTTGAGTAATATAGCGTGGCGTATCCGATAAATTTGGCGCACCTCGGTGCCATACTTGATTGTTAAAACATACCGCAGAACCCATTGGTGCCAAACAACTATGAATTTCATAATCATCATCAATTAACTGTGGATGACATGCTTTACCAAATAAGTGGGAACCTGGCACAACCTGCGTGGGTCCATTTTCTATCGTTAACACATCAGTTAAATAAAAATTAATCGTAAATGCTAAAACATTTAAACGGACATTTTGAATGGGTTTACCATCTAAAGAACGTAAGTGCAAACTATCATCTTGATGCCAAGAACTGTTGGCTAAACCTTGATTATGAGGAGAAACAACAAAGGAATTATTATGAATTACATGAACGCTATTAGCAAAGGGAATTCCCGATTTATAAGCAACAGTTTTATCTTCAGTATCGCCGATTAGCTGTTCAGCAAAGGAAATTACAGGCTCTAATTCAAATAACTCTAGGTTAGCTTGCGAGCGCTCAAACATACGATGACTAAAAAAGATTCGTTGATTTTTGAGTGGATTCTGTTGCGCTATATCTTGTTCTAAATCAGCTTTAAGCTGTTGGCATCTTTTAGGAGTTAAAACATGGGGAATTACCAAATAGCCATATTTGTGAAAAAACTCAATACATTTATGCAAAT
>JBCCDL010001001.1:0-2130 GCA_039030815.1 Cyanobacteria bacterium P01_A01_bin.83
AGTGAGGGAGACTTAGCTGTCAAGATTCTCGATTTCATTGCTTATTATAACGACAAGATGGCAAAGCCTTTTAAGTGGACTTACAAAGGCAAGGCTTTAACTGCTTAATGGTGGTCTTATTTACGCCCACGTCCACTAGTACATAAAATCAAGCAGTTATTAGTTGATATTCTTTTAGGCTTTTTTGCGGGTAAAGAGTGGAATGGCACTTATAAAGCTAAAGGGACTATCGTGGTGAAAGAAACTGGAAATCAAGTTGCTTTTCATATTATAGATATAGAGAGTTTAAAGTCTTATTTATTTAAGAATATAAGATTAGATACTCCATCAACTACAAGGCACAGATACGGCAAGCTCATTCTAGAGAATGACAAAAAACTCTACTTTAAACTCAATTTACAACTAAGATTTTGAGATTAAGAGCGATCGCAGTTAATAAAACTACAGCGGTGTGCAAACAAGCTAAGTACAGTTATAAGTTCCAATCTCAATGAACAAGCAAAATAAGTGTACTTAATAAACCTGAACACCGCTATATTTACTCTTATCTGCATTGATTAACTTTGTCTAAGTTAAATTAACACCCTGAGTCAGATCGACTTAAAATAAGATTAATAGTGTTTGGATAATATAGGGGGGTTAACCCATGAAGAACTTAAACTTAGATCACGATCTGTATTGGACACCCCAAGCTCAAGCAAAACTAAAAATGATTCCCTTTTTCGCTCGTCCTCAAGCACGCCACAGAATTGAAGAGGTTGCGCGAGCAGCAGGTTTGGAAGAAGTAACTGTTGATATTGTAGAGGAAGTAAGAGCTAAGTTCGGTCAGTAATTTTGATTTGGTAACTACCCTAGTTAGAACTAGATCAATTACGACGCAGATAAAACCACGCCGCTTGTAACCAGCTAATCAGCTAATTGATTCACTCTTGATCCCAGTTAGGAATTTCTTTTTGACGCGATCTCGCTACGACTAAGGCATTATCATTCACATCCTGAGTTACCACTGAACCTGCTGCTACGGTAACGTTTTCTCCCAAGGTAATGGGAGCAACTAACACACTATTAGAACCCGTTTTGGTGCCTTTATTGATGGTTGTAGGATGTTTTTGTTTACCATCATAATTAGCAGTTATGGTGCCTGCACCGATGTTAACTTTTTCACCTATAGTAGCATCGCCTAAATAAGACAGATGTGCCATATTGGTATTTGCACCTACAGTAGTTTTCTTGATTTCAACAAAGTTACCTACCCGACAGCTTTCTCCCAGTCCAACGCTTCCCCGCAGATGAGAATAAGGTCCAAGTCGGCAATTAGCGGCTACTACTGACTCCGTAACTACCGAATATAAAACCGTAGTGTTGGTTCCAATCTGACTATTATCAATTAAGCTTCCAGGTCCAATGCGACTACCCGTAGCGATAGTAGTATTTCCTCGTAAATGGGTTTGGGGTTCAATAATGACATCTGGCTCAAGTTGAACATTTTCATCAATGGTAATGCTGCTGGGGTCAATCATCGTCACACCAGCTTTCATCCAGTCGTCTTTTATTCGGGCTTGCAAAATATCATAGGCGGCTGATAGCTGACGGCGATCATTAATACCATTGGTTTCATGGTAATCTTCCGCATCAAAAGCCATCACAGGATCTAGATAGTCTACAACTTCTGTTAAATAATATTCTTTTTGATCGTTATTAGTTGATAGTTTGGGTAATGATTCAGCCAGCTTCTGCCAATTAAAACAATAGATTCCTGCATTTACCCGACGGTTTTGCTTTTGAGCTATATTGCAGTCACGGTCTTCAATGATATGACTAACGAAATTATCACCATTACAAAAAACCCGACCATACCCTTGGGGATTAGGTAAGTTCGCGGTCAGTAAAGTGGCTGCACTTTGTTTAGCTTGATGATTTGCTACCAGTTTTTGTAAAGTCTCGGGACGTAGTAGAGGTGCATCGCCATTTAGGACTAATAAATCTCCCTGATAGCCGTTTAAGTTAGACATAAGCTGCTGTACCGCATGACCAGTACCTAGTTGCTCAGTTTGTTGAACAAATTCTACTCCCTGACGATGACTTAAAGCCTGCTTTACTTTTTCTCCTTGATAGCCGATGATTACAATC
>JBCCDL010001002.1:0-2125 GCA_039030815.1 Cyanobacteria bacterium P01_A01_bin.83
GTAAAAAGGATGATGACCACCCCAGCCAGTAATTTGAACTCCCTCAACTCCAGGACAGACTCTAGTTACAGGTACGTCAAAAGTCGCAACTCGATAATCACTTCCTAGAGCATAGAAAGGCTTGTATTCTTGATAATCGTAACCACCATAAACAGCATCACAACCGACCTTGTAGGTTTGGGGGTCGTAGGTAACGGTATCCCAAAAACCTGTTTTATCAGGTAAACAGCCTGTAGCCATCATCACCCACAATGGCTCCGTTGAAGAAAATTCTGCCGAGTCACTTTGATAATTTACTGAATTATGCAAACGACTATATATTCCCTCTTGGCTGATCTGGCTAATATTAGGCAAATGACCTTGAGCCATCCACTTTTCTATCAGTTGTGGATCTGCCGCATCTAATCCTATAGCAACTACAGGCTCTCTACTGCTCATAAGTGTTTATGTCTATTAATAATGTAATATTGCCGAAACTTTCGTGAAAATTGATGAATGTAATATATTGTATGAGTATATTAGCTTTATTTCTGATTTATTGAAGCTAATTTTATTGGTAATTGCGTAAACAATATTTTAAGAAAGTATGAAGTTGACGACATTTATAAAGTTACGATAAATCTCAATATAAATCCTATATAAATTAGCTTTGCCCTTTAGGCATACACAGCTTATATTGAGTCTTTTTTCCATGAGACAATGTTTTTTTACAGAGCATTTATGCCAGGAATTTCAGATTTGTTATCGATCAAAATTGTCTGCAAAGCATCCAATGTAGCTGAGAAACTCAACTTTAATCTAAAGCTATACTTGAATTAGGTAAAAATATTGATTGGGCTTTGATCTCAATCATCTTTATATGGATTTGACCCAACAATTCCTGACTCTTCCTGACTTTTTTACACCTGATTTAGTACATAAAATCTATCGAGTTCCTTATCAGTCAAGAGCGATCGCTGCTCAACAGTGGGCGCGAAGGTACAACATCCAACCTGCTAATGCAGATCAAAAGCGCATTGGCTTGTTATTAATTGATGTGCAAAATACCTTCTGTCTGCCTGAGTTTGAGCTATTTGTAGCAGGGGAATCAGGAATGGGTGCAGTGGAAGATAATATTCGTTTATGCCAATTGATTTATCGTAATCTGGGGATAATTACTGAAATTATTCCTACTTTAGATAGTCATACTGCTATCCAGATTTTCCATCCTATTTTTTGGGTAGATAAAAACGGAGAACATCCTCAACCTTTGACTATGATTGATTTGGCTGAGGTTAAAGCCCAAATTTGGCAAGTTAATCCTGAACTAGATCGTGTCGTGGATGGAGATATTAAGCAACTTCAACAACATGCTTTACATTATGTTCAAAAACTAAGTAATGATGGTAAATATCCGTTGACTATTTGGCCTTATCATTCAATGTTGGGTAGTATCGGACATAGTTTAGTGGCTGCGGTCTCCGAAGCAATCTTCTTTCATAGTATTGCGAGAAAAAGTCCTACCAAATTTCAATTAAAGGGTGATAATCCGCTCACCGAAAACTACTCAGTGTTGAGTCCCGAAGTATTAGATACAGTTAACAATCAAACCATCGCCCAGAAAAACACAAAATTAATTACTCAATTGCTTAGTTTTGATGCTTTATGGATTGCAGGTCAGGCAAAAAGCCATTGTGTAGCCTGGACTATTGAGAATTTACTAGAAGAAATCGTCAAGATAGATCCTAATTTAGCGCAAAAGATCTATCTTATAGAAGACTGTATGTCTCCTGTGGTTATACCAGGAGTTATCGACTTTACCGAGCAAGCAAATTACACCTTTCAAAGTTTTGTTGATGCAGGGATGAATCTAGTTAGATCTAGTGACAGCTTTTTCACTCTTTAACAACTAAATTTATTTAGATTAACTGATATTAATTATGTAAGTAAATAGCTTAATATTGCTTTGGTTGTAATTTAATTATTGTCATTTCTTCTATGTAAATAAATTATCTAATATTTAGATACAAGCTATAGCGATACCTTGCGAGGAGATGCAGGAGAAGATCTATTAATCGGCGATGACGGCGATGATGTTCTTTTGGGTAATGAAGGCAATGACATTCATCTTGGCGGTATGGGTAAC
>JBCCDL010001003.1:0-2121 GCA_039030815.1 Cyanobacteria bacterium P01_A01_bin.83
CGTGGTACAGCAGCAGGAGCAAATGCCTATCTAACCAAAGGTGATTTTGATCAACAACTTTTATTCCAAACTCTCAATCAGTTAATTAACTCTTAATCAATATGAAACCACGCCCACATTTTTTGCTAGTTGATGCCGTCTGCTATCATCCCCAGCGGAAGGGGGGCAAACCGTTAGTTGGAAAACAGTCAACATTAATTAGCCCAATTTCAAACAAAACTAAAACGCAAATTAAACAGAGGAGATAATCATGGCAAAAATTAAAGTTCTACTAGTCGAAGATTCCGATGTAGCAATTAACATCTACGAAAAAATGATCAATTCTTCCGACCGTCTGGAGGTAATCGGCAAGGCTAAAGATGGCAAACAAGGGTTGGATTTAGTCTCGAAACTTAATCCTGATGTAATTTGTACCGATTTACAAATGCCACAAATGGACGGCTTAGAGTTTACTAAGCAGGTAATGGCTCATCACCCCACACCTATTCTCGTTTTAAGTAACAGCGTTCAAAAAACTGACGTAGATAAGATCTATGAAGTAATGAAAGCTGGGGCGGTAGACGTGATGGCAAAACCGCAAACTGCCCTTGGAGGCGACTCCGAATCAATGCAGAACGAATTAATCGTCAAAATCAGAGTACTGGCAAACAAAAAAGTTTCTGCTATTCCTTTGACATAGATGCAGACTCTAACAAGTTAACTTTATCTCAACTAAAAAATTATTTTAACTAGGAACAATATCATGGCACCAATAAGAGTTTTATTAGTCGAAGATTCCGATGTGGCAATTAATATCTATGAAAAAATGCTGTCTTCTTCTAAGCATATTGAAGTGATAGGCAAGGCGAGCAATGGTAAGCAAGGATTGGATTTTGTCAAACAGCTAAATCCCGACGTGATTTGCACCGATCTCCAGATGCCGCAAATGGATGGATTAGAATTCACCAAACAGGTAATGGCGCATTACCCAACACCCATTTTGGTTTTAAGCAATGCCGTTCAAAAGTCCGATATCGATAATATTTATGAGGTGATGAAAGCTGGGGCGGTAGACGTGATGGCAAAACCACAAACCGCAATGGGTGGCAACTCCGAATCAATGCAAAATGAACTAATTGTCAAAATTAGAGTTTTGGCAACCAAAAAAGTTAAGGCAATACCCTTAGCATAAGCTAAATAATGGCGTTGCTAATTCTAGGGATGGCATATCTAATATCATTTCAGTTTTTAACCAAGACACATAATTTATTGGTTTTAGCTCTTAGCTCTTAGCCTTTAGCTTTTAGCTATGAGTTATCTGTCTCAATCAAAAAGTAAACTGATATAATATTGCGGTTCGTAGCTCTTAGCTCGTAGCCTTTTAGTTGATTTACTTGGTAGTGAAAATTGTAGAACCATACCTCGATCCACCAACGCCTAAATAATTAGGGCTTACTGAAAAACTGAGATTTTGTGAGATATCTGTTCAAAAGCATGCACGCTTTTAGCTTTTAAGAATACAACGCATTTTATTTTGTTAAATGTCAGAAAAATAGCTTTATTTATCAAAAAATCTGGCGCTTTAATCGCACAAAAAGTCTTGAAACACTTAATATGTAAGTAATTTTGACTTATTCAGCAAGCCCTAATTAATAATGAGGGTTAAAAACTGATCTTTACCCTCATTATATTTTTCTCTAGATGAGATTTAAGACAAATTACATTGCCGCTGCTCTAGCTTCAGCGGCTTCATCGGGATGAATGCCTAACCTAGTTAAGTTCAGGCGATTTTTCTGATCAAACCCCCGTATCTTGACTACGATTTCATCTCCCACTGCTACCTCATCATCTACTTTGCCCACTCTGCCTTCTGCCAACTGAGAAATATGAATCATGCCCTCTTTTCCAGGCAAAATCTCTACAAAAGCACCAATATCGATGATTCTAGTAACTTTACCCAAGTAAACATCTCCTTCATTTAATTTACGGGTAATGTTGTACACCATCTTCCGCGCCATGTCCGCTTTATCTGCTTCTACTGCGGCGATAATTACTTTACCATCATCCTCAATATCAATTTTTGCTCCAGTTTGTTCAGTGATGGCTTTAATAGTCTTCCCAGAAGGTCCGATTACCATCCCA
>JBCCDL010001004.1:0-2121 GCA_039030815.1 Cyanobacteria bacterium P01_A01_bin.83
CTAAAAAGCTAAAATTTTTTAAACATTTGATCTGGGCATTTTAGTGCTAACTAACACATATAATCAAATTAAAGATTAAGCTTTATTTATGATACAAAACTAATAGTTATTTAGACTATCAAAAGATATTTAATGTCTATAATATAGCTAGGAGTAGACTTCAGATTATGTGTAATTAATTAATGCACATATACATTATCTAAGATTCCTAGTTTGGCAAAAACTTAGTTGTTTAAAGAGAGGAGAATCCAAAAAAATGGCTTACGAATTACCATCTCTACCATATGATTACACAGCCTTAGAACCAACAATTTCTAAAAGCACCTTGGAGTTTCATCACGATAAACATCATGCTGCGTATGTCAGTAAATACAATAACGCAGTTCAAGGAACGGAGTTTGATAGCAAATCCATAGAAGAAGTTATCAAAGCGATCGCGTCTGATGAAAGTAAAACAGGATTGTTCAATAATGCTGCCCAGGCTTGGAATCATACTTTTTATTGGCAATGTATGAAATCTAACGGTGGTGGGACTCCTACGGGAGAACTAGCTAAAAAAATTGATGCCGACTTTGGCAGTTTCGAGAAGTTTGTCGAAGCGTTCAAAAATGCAGGAGCAACTCAATTTGGTAGTGGTTGGGCTTGGCTAGTGCTGGATGGAGATACTCTCAAAGTTACTAAAACCTTGAATGCAGATAATCCTCTAACGAGTAACCAAGTTCCCCTGTTAACTATGGATGTTTGGGAACACGCTTACTATCTCGATTATCAAAATAAACGACCTGCTTACATTGATGATTTTCTAGGTAAATTAGTCAATTGGGATTTTGTCGCCCAAAATCTAGCTGCTGCGTAAATAGAAATTTAAAATAGGCGGATATAGTTAAATATCCGCTCTTTTTGGTTCATTACAAATGTTAAAAAAATAAATAATGATAGAGCCTCATTATCCCAAAATCATTCTTTCGTTTGCTTATCGAGGTTGCAAAGTAGAAATAGACCGCGATCAATTAGATGGAAACTATATTTATGCTGCCTGGGTCAATCATGACCGAGGTTGTGCTGTTGCTGTTCCTAATGCTATCAATACGAGAGATGCAATTCGCCAAGCCAAACAGTGGATTGATACCAAATTAAACCGCATCTAATTTGAAACCAGGAGTTTTAAAGTTAACTGCTCGTAAGTAGCGAGTAGCGAGTATGTCTTGCCATTTAACTTGCTTCGTTGCCAATTTAAAAACTACGGTTTTCTATGTAGACGAGGTTTAAACTAAGTTGGAAAGATTGATGTGCTAAATTATTTATTTATTGAAACTCAAACGCTATTTAATTTGGTTAGCAGATCGCAACTGTGGTAAATTTAGATAAGATTTCGGTTCTAATGGAGAGCAGCTATTAGAAGTAATGGGGAAAGTTCGGTGTAAATCCGTCGCTGTCCCGCAACTGTGATGAGATTTTTTATTGAAATCTCTAAGTCAGGATGCCCGCCGACAAAAGCTATTTGGATATCTTATAAGCTCTAAAATAAACTACTAAAATAGTCTGCGAGGTACAGATGGATAATATCTTTTCAGCAATACTTATCATTGATTTATTGTTATCGAAAGTTGATAGATCGAGGCAATACTTAAAGCTTTATATGACAGGTTTTAAGTGATAAAAACTGGGAGTAATTTAATGTCTACTTCCAAATTGCTCTAATTTTTTTTTTGATAGCTATTGAAATTTTTTCTCAAAAACAGAAAGCTGATTCATTATGATCGACTCCCCCAAACCATTCCAGTCCTTTGTTGGCGATCGCTTACGGAACGAAAAACGACCGTAGAAGGCAAACTTTTCGCGCATTTCTGGCAACGTGTCGGTATTTAGATGCCTCTGGTCTAGTGACTCCTTGACTCCTTGTCACTCGGAGTTAGCCGAACCTATATATTTAACAGCGTATTTGTAATATCTTAGTGATTCTAGCGATCGCTAGCTAAAACAACACATTATTTCAGGAATTAGAAAAACTATGAATCGCAACTTATTCAAACTCAGCACCATCGCCCTAGTATCTTTAACCCTTGGAAGTTTTGCTAGCAGTGGAAAGGCAGAAAATAGTAACGGTAATCCTGCTGTTGC
>JBCCDL010001005.1:0-2116 GCA_039030815.1 Cyanobacteria bacterium P01_A01_bin.83
TCTAAACAAATTAATCAATTTATTTTGCCCACCATCAAATTTAGTAATCTTCTAATCAGTAATCATAAAAATGGTAGCCACAAACGCAAATCCCAATACAGAAGCAAAAAAAAGAGCATTCGACTTAATGCTGACCTTTGTCAAAAGCCAATGTACCTATACCGCAGCACGTTTAGGTATTTTTGACTTATTAGATGATCGCGGCGAACAAACGGTAGAAGAGTTGGCACGCTCAACTAATACTGATACTGAACGACTGTACTTTATTCTTCGCGCATTGGCTCATATAGATGTACTGAAAGAAAAACCAGGCAGAGTATTTGTACCGACAGAAACTTCTACTTTGTTAGTGACTAATAAAGAACCATCGGTGGGACATTTATTAATGCACCTAATTGAACCCGCCCAGTGGGATGCTTGGAAGATATTACCTGAAGCATTGGAAAAAGGAGTTGTTCCTTTTGAACTCGCTAATGATAAAGGCGTTTATCAGTATTGCTATGACAATGAGTGGAGTAAAGACACTTTTATCAAGGCAATGAGCTTTTTAACTAACTCCCAGGTTGATGGCTTGTTGGATGCCTATGATTTTGGTCAGTATGAAACAGTAATGGACGTTGGTGGTGGACAGGGTGGTTTGATTGCTAATATTACTAAGCGTTATGGCTGTAAAGGCATTTTGTTTGATTTACCTGATGTAGCTAATACTGCTAAAGAATATATCAGCAGCATTGGTGTTGATCCTGATTCCATTGAAATCAAAACAGGGGATGTATTTAAAGAAATACCCCAAGGTGCTAATGCCATTGTAATGAAACACTTTATCTCTGCTTGGAGTGATGAGGATGCACAGAAAATTCTGGCAAACTGTAAAGCAGCATTACCTAGTGATGGTAGATTAATTCTCCTACAGTCTTTTGTTCCCGATATTGATGAACCAAAAACTGAAGCCGATGGCATCATGCCAGGAATCTTTGCTGTTCAGATTAATGTAGCGACTCCTGGGGGTGGCTGGCGCACCAAAAAGCAATTTCAAGAGTTGTTTGAGCAAAGCGGATTTAAACTAGAGAAAACTATTAAAACTAATAATAGTCTATCGGCGATGGAATTTAGTTTGCAGTAATTAATGGCTATAGAAGTCGAAGTAAAAATTAAGTTATCAAATAACTATTTTTTCTAGCATAGAAATTATAAACATGTCTATAGCTAAAGCTCGATTTCTATATAAAATAAGCAAATAAAAAGAATTCAAATAAATATAGTTATATGAAATAAGCTCATGTTTACTACAGATAAGTAAGGTATGTCGTGAGGATAATTTCGTCACGCCCCCTGCCCCCTGTCCCCTGCACGTCACGCCTTACAAAACCTATGTGTAGCGTTCTTTTTTAGATTTCATATTATTATAGACATCATTTTAATTGCAAGAGGTAATTGTTCAGTTTCTTAACTGCTGATAGCAACTTTCTGATGGAAATCACGATCGCTTTTAATATTGTTTAATATTGCTTAATATTGTGATGCCTAAAGTTAACGGGATTGAGATAATTGAAACCTTGAAACGTAATCCTCTCATCAATCATATTTTATATTTTATTATACCTCTGGTGTGAATTAAAATGCGTTAAAATCCATTGCTTGCAGTATGCATAAAGCGCCAATTTATTTAAGTAATGCTTTTTTGATGCTGATTTGATATTTATTTTAAAGCTAAGAGTTGATAGCTAAGAGCTAAAAACTAGTAAATTTGAACGTAGCTAATTCACACTAAGGGTATTATTGCATTGAGTTTAACTTTATCTAGAAATATTAAAAGGATTATAAATGCAGGATGTGATGAATATTTCCACAAGCCATTTATGATTGAGCAACTAGAACAAAGGCTAAACCTTGTTTTACAAAGAAGCTAGAAAAATTGTCTATAGGGAAGGGAAATCAAAACGCTATTTATCTATTTTAAAAGCTATTTTAAAGGGATGTTACAACGCTAGTTTCTTCAGTAACCTTAATCCTATTCGCTTCAGCCCATTTTGCCTTAAGACCTTCGATAAGTTTCTTGCAAGTTTCAGGAGAATTAACATAAGCAGTTAATTCATTGTTAATGTAGATACCGTAA
>JBCCDL010001006.1:0-2114 GCA_039030815.1 Cyanobacteria bacterium P01_A01_bin.83
CGCCAAACAGATCAATCCAAAAACTATTCTGGAGCAGTATCAATTTGAGTCCATGCTAAAGTTGTTAAATTCAAAGCATAGCTAAGATGGTTATCTACATACTCAGTTTTTTCATAAATCTCTCGCCAAACTTGACCACCAGTGATATGAATTTTGTTTAATGGCTCGTAATAAAAAGCTTGGTGATTACTGATCCAGCCTGGCTTTTCTCCAGTAGTGTCCACTTTTTCTATTTTGAAAGATTTACAGTGCAGCCTATAAACTGGTGTTTCTTGGTTAATTCTTGCTTGCACATAGCCCAAATTACCAATAATGTAAATATATTCTCCAACTAATGTTGCAGAGTGGAAGTCTGTTGGCGGAAAAATCTCTTTGGGATAACCCAAAATTTTGAAGTTGCCATTACCTTGATAAACTACTACATCGTTGTAGATACAAAAATCAGGATCGTAATAGTCTTCATGTTCGCCAGCAATATCTATGACGCGTCCATTAGGTAATTCTGTAATTGTTCTGCCAAATCGATCGTAACTCCATACTGGTTCATTCTCACTATCTGTATCGTTAAAAATGCTTTTTGCACTCCAGGCTGAAATACCACAACGAATCATTGCTTTCCAGAAATCAATTTCCATAATTTCTGGATTAGTGTTGCCAAATCGTCTCTGTTTGCCTGCCAAATACTGTGCTTGAGAAACTTCTAGTTCGCAATTGCCAACTCCTGTTAGCAATCGTCGCATTTCCTCATTGATTTCACTTAAATCTGCTCCTGCTTCAACCAGCATTCGTACAATTGAAATGTTACTGGCGCTGGCAATAGCTTTTTCACCAAAGTCATTAACTCTACTTGGATTTGCACCTGCCTTCAACAGGATGTTTACACAATCAGTAGCGCCTGCTTGTGCTGCTACTATCAAAGGAGTAGTATTTGATTCATCAGTAGCTTCGACATCAAATTCCTTTTCAATCAAAAATTTTAAAACTTCAAAATGATTATGTTTAATCGCGTACATTAATGGCGTTTGTCCAGCAATTCCCAGATCGTTAGCTACGATTCCCGATAAAAAGATTTGCTTAACTTTCTCCAGATCGCCAACTTCAATACTTAAAAGCCAAGGAGTTCGTTGCCAATAGTCTCGCACTTTTAGATCTGCTTGATTTTTAAGTTGATCTCTGACATTTTTGAGGCTACCAAAGGCAATAGCATACATCAATGAAGTCCATTTGAGTTGCTGGCGATCGCAATCTGCTTTTAACAGTAATTGAACAGCATCAAATCTACCCTCATATGAAGCAACTTTTAATGCTGTTTCCTCATAACTACTAATGCCATTTACTTTTGCTCCTCGATCAAGCAATAAATTTAAAATTGGGATTAAATTAGGATCTTTACTAATATCTCGACCGTGCATAGCATCAATGAGAACATCATAACCGCCTGGTCTTTGATAGTTAATATTTGCTCCAGAATCCAAAAGAAATTGAATTTTAATAGGATTTCCCGACTTTGCAGCTAACCCCAGTACTGGTGTTTGAAACTCATTTTCTACTGCATTAATATCTGCCCCATTGTTAACTAGAAATCGAACCATATCGATACCCGCATTGTCGCTAGCAACAGCATACATTAGTGGAGTTTGAGGATTATTTTTATCTGTACAATCGATATCAACACCATTGGCTATTTCTTGAGCAACCTCTTGAATATTTCCTTGTCTTGCATAAGTGTGAATCCGCATAAATTTTCAAGACTATACTTTTCTGAGCAATTAAATACATAAACAATTATTAATATAGCTATTGAGATTTAGTGCTTGCGCTACTGTCATACACACCCTACGATTGGTTAAATCGAATTTAAAGCCTCTCAATGAACTTTAGTACACATAAACAACAAATCGTTGATGCTATTGAAATTGCTTTAACTAAAGACAGAGCAGATCTTGTTGCCAGATTTAAACCAATTCTCGGTCAATGCAATACTCTATTGAAAACAGATGCTTATACTTTTTGGTTAAAACAATTAAGTTCGATCCCTGTTGATGAGATACCGATAACTAAATATGGTTTAGAAAATAGTTGGCGATCGCTATCTTACTTGAGACAGGCAAATC
>JBCCDL010001007.1:0-2107 GCA_039030815.1 Cyanobacteria bacterium P01_A01_bin.83
AAAAACTATGTGTTTTAAAAACCGTCAAACTATTGTATTGTCTAGGTTCTGTCCGCTGCTGAGTCACTTGCGTCTCTCAACCGCGCATTTACCAATATAGGCAACCTGAATCTAAAAGTCAACCCCTAATCTCAATCTTTTGGAGATTTTATTTCGTTGATACTTGTAAAAGCCTGTCATGCTATGTTGTTTGGGCAGATATTTAATTCGGTATTTTCTCTATGTCTCTATCTTTTCAGGAAATCATTGCTACTCTAAACAAATTTTGGAGTGATCGCAATTGCCTTATCACTCAACCATACGACACCGAAAAAGGAGCTGGAACTAAAAATCCTAGTACTTTTCTTAGAGCAATCGGGCCAGAACCTTGGTCTGTGGCATATGTCGAACCTTGCCGCAGACCAGCAGATGGTAGATATGGCGAGAACCCAAATCGTTTTCAGCAATACTATCAGTATCAAGTATTAATTAAACCTTCTCCTGACAACATTCAAGAAATTTATCTTGATTCACTGAGGGCTTTAGGTATTAAACCTGAAGATCATGACGTTCGTTTCGTAGAAGATAACTGGGAGGATGCGGCTGTTGGAGCTTGGGGGGCTGGCTGGGAAGTTTGGTTAGATGGTATGGAAGTAACCCAGTTTACTTATTTCCAGCAGTGCGGTGGCATAGACTGCAACCCAGTATCAATTGAGATTACCTATGGTCTTGAAAGATTAGCGATGTATTTACAAAATGTGGATTCATTTGTCAAAATTAACTGGAATGATCGCCTGTCTTACGGAGATATTTTCTTACAGGCAGAAATAGAGCAATGTACTTATAACTTTGAAGCATCTAATCCAGATTTACTATTCAACTTGTTTGGTCTTTATGAACAAGAAGCGAAAAGCTTAATTGATCGCGGATTAGTAATTCCTAGCTTAGATTATGTACTTAAATGTTCACATAGTTTTAATCTGTTAGATGCTAGAGGGGTTATTGCTGTTACAGAGAGAACTCGTTACATCGGCAGAATTCGCGGCATGGCTCGTCAAGTAGCGCAGCTATACTTAGAACAGAGAGAGAGCTTAGGCTTTCCTCTGCTAACAGTCAGCTAGATACAGTAACGTATTTGTAAGACAATAGATTGAATAGTTACTTACATACAAGGTATAGATTATGGCTAATAGTCGTCGTGTGGCTCGCGTAGCCGCTTTGATTAAGCGAGAAGTGAGCCAAATGTTACTCAACGAAATTAAAGATGATCGTGTGGGAGCAGGGATGGTAAGCGTAACTGAAGTCAACGTTTCAGGTGATTTGCAGCATGCCAAAATTTTTGTCAGTATCTATGGCACGGAAGCAGCTAAATTGGAGACTATGGCTGGGTTGGAATCTTCGGTTAACTATGTCCGTAAAGAATTAGGCAGTCGCATGCAGCTGAGACGGACACCAACAGTCAAGTTTTTTGAGGATAAATCTCTTGAAAGAGGAGATCAGATGTTGAATCTACTTAATAAAATTAGTCAGGAGCGACAACAACCTACAGAAACAGTAGAATTAGGCGAAGATTTGTAGCTTGGAGACCAAGATTGAAAATTCCTGACTGGCAACAATTTTCTCTTGAAGAGCAAATTGCTCAAATGATTGTTGTTCGAGCCTCTGGTCATTTATTAGATCATCAGATTCGTTATCCTGCTTGGGAAGCTAGTAATGCACAGTTGAGAACCTGGTTATCAGAATTAAATCTGGGTGGAGTAATTCTTTTAGGCGGAAGCAGCGTAGAGCTACAGTCAAGATCGCAGCAGCTACAAAGTTGGGCTAAAACTCCTTTATTTATTGCCGCTGATATTGAAGAGGGTGTGGGGCAGCGCTTTCCTGGTGGTACCTGGTTTCCAGCACCAATGGCTTTAAATGAGATTTATCGGCAAGATCCTAAGTTAGCCCAACAGTATGCTTATCAAATGGGCGAAGTTACGGCAAAAGAGGCTCTATTGCTCGGAATTAATTGGTTATTGGCTCCCGTAGTGGATGTAAATAATAATCCTGATAATCCTGTAATTAATATTCGGGCATATAGTGACTGTCCTAAAATAGTTGGCGCTCTGACTACTGCTTTTATCAAGGG
>JBCCDL010001008.1:0-2106 GCA_039030815.1 Cyanobacteria bacterium P01_A01_bin.83
CAGTTTAAATGCACATCAGCTTATGAAACGAATAGCAATTATAGGTTCTTGTGGTGCAGGGAAGTCTACTTTAGCAAGAACTTTAGGTAACAAGCTAAATATACCTGTAATTCATTTAGATACATACTATTGGCATCCAGGTTGGCAGGAAACAGACGCTAATCAATGGGTTGAGATACACCAAAATTTAGTTAAAGGCGATCATTGGATTATTGACGGTAATTATGGCGGCACAATCGATACTCGACTAACAAAAGCAGATACAATTATTTGGCTCGATTTCAATCGATATTTATGTCTATGGCGAGTTTTTAAAAGATATTTTCAGTATCCTGGTAAAGTTAGACCAGATATGGCGGAAGAATGTCCTGAAAGATTGAATTGGAACTTTCTGCTTTATGTTTGGAACTTTTCCTCAACTGCGTCGTTCTAGAATTATAGATAGGCTAGCAAAATACCAAACGGACAAACAAATTATGGTTCTGCAAAACCCCAAGCAAGTGTTAGATTTGCTTCAACGCATCAATATCTCATAGCAAAATGAAACAAAGGTTTTCAGATTTAGTCAAAATTATATCTTTAATTAGCTCAGCGATCGCCCTATTGGCAATTATGCCAGCATCAACCTTCGCCCGAGAATGGTCAGAAATTGTCGCCGCAGGAGAACTAAAAATCGCCGTTAAAGATAATCTGCGTCCTCTTGGTTTTAGAAATGAAAATAAGAATTTAGTTGGTTTAGAAATAGATATTGCCCAAAAACTAGCTGAAGAACTATTAGGCAATGCCGATGCAGTAAACTTGGTGGTGGTAAATAATCAAGAACGATTACAGGTAGTTTTAGAAGATATAGTAGATCTAGCGATCGCCAGAGTATCAGTTACCACCCCCCGAAGACGAATAGTTGATTTTAGTCCTCACTATTATCTAGACGGCACAGGGATAGTTACTAATAAAATCGAAATTAAGGGAGTCGAGGGGTTAAACCGCAGCAAGATTGCTGTATTGAATGATTCTGCCACCATTAGCGTTATCCGTAATCGATTACCCAATGCCACTTTAATCAGCGTTGATTCTTATCAAGCAGCGCTAAAATCAATCGAAACAAATCAGGCTGATGCCTTTGCTGGCGATCGCTCTATCCTAACAGGTTGGATTCAAGAATATCCCAGCTATAAGCTTTTACCCGAAAGGCTTTCTGGCGCAGCATTAGCCGTAGTAATGCCCAAAGGTTTACAGTACCAAGAATTGCGTTCTCAGGTAAATCGGGCGATCGCTGGTTGGCAAAAGTCAGGTTGGCTAGAAGCAAGAATTAAGTATTGGGGTCTTTAAAGAACATTGAACATTGAACATTGAAAATTGATCAATCACCTAAACAGATTCCCAGTCCTCTGGCAGTTTTAATTAAAGTATCTTCGGGGTCTACAGCACGATAATCTTTAATCGCTTCAGAAATAGGTACACTAATTACCTGTCGGTCATGCCAGGCTACTAAGCGATCGTATTTTGATTCAGCAATCAAATTTACTGCTGCCACTCCAAAAGCCGAGGCTAGAATGCGATCTAGGGGAGAGGAAACACCTCCCCGTTGAGTATGACCCAAAACAGTGACTCTGGTTTCAGCACCACTTTTCTGGGTAATTTGTTCTGCTAAATATTGACCAATGCCTCCTAAACGACAGTCGGCAAAATGACCTTGTTCCAAAACCTCTCCCGTTTCGGTACATACAGCTTCGGAAACTACGGCAATGGAATAATCTTGTCCTCTAGCCTGTCTTTTTTTAATATGCTCACAAATGTTCTCAATCTTATAGGGAATCTCAGGAATCATGATCATGTTTGCTCCTCCTGCAATTCCCGCATTAAGAGCAATGTGTCCTGCATCTCGACCCATCACTTCTAAGAGTATTGAATATGTTTACTAAGATTATTGCTAAACAAGGCTTTCAGCGCTTTAAGTAATTAAGGAGAGGCTATTTTCCTTAGCTTTTCCTTCATTGACTGACGAAACTTGACAAATTGAGCGGTTTAGTATCCACTTTTGCTCTTTGATTCTTCCTTAAAAGATAATACATTTGAACTAAGCTTAATTTGACTGCTATGTCAGCA
>JBCCDL010001009.1:0-2101 GCA_039030815.1 Cyanobacteria bacterium P01_A01_bin.83
AGTAATGGCTAAACTCCTCGACAATGCTTGTAAATTTACTCAGGCTGATGGCGAGATTACGATTGCTGTCAACACCAATGGCGGTAACATCATAGAGATTACAGTTTCCGATACGGGAAGAGGTATTGAAACAGGTAGTTTGGAAACTGTCTTTGACCGTTTTTATCAGGAAGAAGGAGCATTAAGACGTAGTGCAGGAGGAACAGGTTTAGGTTTAGCAATTTGCCGCCAGGTAGTAAAAAATTGGGGCGGCGAAATTTGGGCAGAATCTCCTGGCAAAGATCGTGGCAGCATTTTTCACTTCACCATTCCCCTTAAAGCAACCAATACTAAATCTGCTGCTAATTAGCGTAAAAGTAATCAAAAGCGTCAAAACTAATTCGATTAACAAAGATTAAGTTTTAGAGACTGTTTATAAAATCAATGTTGAATAAATACAATCAATATAAATTAGGTTGGCTCCCTTAGAATTTGTCGAAAATTTACCTGAAGAACAAAGAGTGTAAAATCATCTCCCACCTCTCCCCATCTCCCCTACTTTTGTCTTTTGTTGACAAACACTTTCTTAGGGTTAAGCAACTGACCTTAAATAGTTAGACAATATTGAATAAAATTAGACATTAAATCGGTTATAGTCTTGGTTAAAGAATTAAGACAAGTGGCAGATTCGATTAAGTAGTATGTTGCTAGGATTTAAGACCGAACTCAAGGTTAGTAACCCACAGAGAATATTGCTTGCCAAACACGCAGGAGTAGCTAGACACGCCTGGAATTGGGGCTTAGGTTTAACCAAGCAAATCTTAAACAATAATCGAGAAAATCCAGACCATAAAATAAAGTTCCCATCCGCCATTGACTTACATAAGTGGTTGGTAGCATTGATTAAGCCAGAATACCCTTGGTATTACGAAGTATCAAAGTGTGCGCCACAATATGCTCTTAGGCATCTGAGACGAGGGTGGGATGATTGTTTCTCTAGAAGTAAGAAACCACCTCGCTTCAAGAAGAAAGGTAAGTCAGATAGCTTTACTTTAGAGGGCTCAATAACTGTAGAAGATAGACGAATTAAAGTACCTCGAATTGGTTGGTTAAAAACCTATGAGAGATTACCAAAAGATATTAAACCTAAATCAGTCACTATTAGTAAAAGAGCGAATAAATGGTTTATCAGTTGGAAGATAGAGGTTCAGCAACAACAAATCGCACCGTTAGACAAACCAGTTTCTGCTGACTTAGGTTTACTTAGATTTGCCACATTATCAACAGGAGAGGAAATATATTCACCCAGACCATATAAACAATTAGAGAAAAAACTTATCCTATTACAGTGGCGAAATCGCCATAAAGTAGTTGGTTCATCAAACTGGAAAAAAGCTCAAAGTAAAATAGCCAAATTGCATGATCGTATTAGCTGTATACGTTCTGATTTTCTACATAAACTTACTACGCGTCTGGCTAAGAACCACAGCCATTGCGTAATAGAAGATTTATGCGTATCTGGGTTAATTAAAAACCAAAAGCTATCCAAGGCTATAGCTGATTCTGGTTGGGGTGAATTTCGCCGTCAACTCGAATATAAAACAGCATTGTATGGCAGCAAGTTAGTTGTTGCCGATCGCTTTTTTGCTAGCAGCAAATTATGTCCTAAGTGCGGATATCTCAAAGATAAACTTCCGTTAAATCTAAGAGTCTATGACTGCGATAAATGCCGCACTTGGAAGGCAGATCGTGATTACACAGCAGCAGTTAATCTTTTAAATTTACTAGGGGTAGCTAATCCCGATGTCATGCCTGTGGAGGTGAAGACTCCGAAGTCCATCAATGAAGCAGGAACTAATAACTAACAAGAAAAGGATAGTGGTTATGTGCAGTTGTCACTTTTCATTGTCTAATATTGTCTAACTTTTAGAAAGCGGCTGCTAAAAACTGTTACAGTTTTTGACATAGTCTTAATATTGCCACGAAGCGAATGATACGATGCCGTAAATACCTTTAATTGAGGATTTTAATTAATATGGCAGAAGAAATCAAACTTTCTGGAAAAACGCCCCAGTTTGGCGGTAGTACAGGAGGATTGCTAACAAAAGCAGAAGTAGAAGAA
>JBCCDL010001010.1:0-2094 GCA_039030815.1 Cyanobacteria bacterium P01_A01_bin.83
ATTTATGGGCATAGTAATTTTTTTATTGATGCCTGCGCCTGTTAGTTGGGGCGAACGGCTGTTCGCCCTTACATTATTTGTTCCCACCATAATTAATAATGTGGTAGAGTCTTCTGGGTATACAGGCGTACCCTGTTTAAATTGACATAGATCGGGCATATTATCTAGATTCCAGACAACAGCAAAATCAGCCTGTTGAGTATCGCTTGTAAAACGACAGCCCGTATGGAATAAAAGCCAGTTTTTAACTTCTTCGTCTAACTCTGGTTGCAACCATACCTCTGTTTCTAAATCGAATAAAGTTAAACAAGCAGCAGCACAGGCTATATTTAATTTTGATGGTGGAGTTAGTTGTGCGGTAATTTCATTTACGCTTCCTGGGCGAGATAAGGCATTTAGCAATGTTTTAAATGTACTCTGGGAATCGTGGATTAAATCTTGAAAACCCGAAAGTTCGACTAACATAGTTTTAATGGACAATTAACAATGGACAATGGACAATTATTTTTTCTTGGCAGTTTTAATAATAGAAATTAGCAATCTTAGAATTTCTTTTAAGTCAGATGATATTGATTGAAACCCTTGATTATCGATGTAGTCTGATTTGTACAGTAGTTCAATCCAATATTCGGATTCATTAGCCTCTTTTAAATTATATTACCCAAAATTTATGAATAAAATCAGCTTTACTTTCAGCTTGCTCTACTTCTCTAACCATTGCGCCAATGGAAGTTCCAGAACGCAATAACTGTTTGCTCAACACATACTCTTTCTTTTCATTAGTCAAATGCTTGTATAGCTTTACTATTCTCAAGGCAAACGCAAAAGACTTATCTCGAATAACATTGTTTTTCATTGTCCATTGTCCATTGTCAACTGTCCATTAAAACAACTATTCTCCCCGCAACATGGTAAAGAACTCTACTTTGGTTGCTTCGGTTTGGCTTTGCTGTTTTTTTTGATGTTCGATTAATTTTGTTTGCAAAGGCTGCATGACTAACTCTTGTACTCGATCGCGCCATTCATTTTGTTGCAGCAAGCCATCACATACAGCAGCTAATTCTGCATGACGTTTAGATCTTCCGCCAACATAGCCAAAGCCTCGGACATCTTCCATTTTGATAACGCAACGAGTCACGGTCATTTCTCCTAAATTAAATGCTTCTCCCGTACCTCCAGCCCTACCTCTAACCATTGCCAAACCTATTTCTGAATTACGCAGGAATGTATATTTTGGTATTTCTCCCAGTGTTTTAACTTGTTGTTCGAGATCGACTGGAGATGATTTCGCTAGAATTGCCATCCATGTTTGTCTTGCTATTGGCGGACTCATTTTCTTAACTTGCTGTTAATTTTAAATTGAACTGCTGTTAAAATTTGTCTAGACATCTAGACCAATATTTAAGATATCGTGGATATGAATATTAATCAAGAGGGCAAAATGGACAATGGACAATGGATAATTGACAATTAGGGGAAATGAACAAACCAATATACACACACATAGCGGAAGAGTTAAAAAATAATATTCAGCAGCAGATGTATCAGCCTGGGGATAAATTACCTACGGAGAAGAATTTATCAGCAAGATTCAATGTCAACCGTCATACTATTAGGAATGCGATCGCTGTACTGAAAGAGGAAGGTTTAATTAGAGTAGATCGTGGAAGAGGGATGTTTGTTGCTGCAACTCCAATTAGATATCCTATTGGCAAGCGAGTTAGATACAATGAAAACCTAAAAGCACAAGGAATTGAAGCAAATTATAAAACTATCAAAACTGTAGAAATGCCCGCCGATAGTGTAATTTCTAAGGCTTTAAAAATAGATGTAGGAAAAAAGGTTGTTTTGATTGAAAGGTTGGGTTTAGCTAACCAACAACCCATTAGTATTGCTAGTAGCTATTTTCCTACTAACTTATTTCCCAATTTAATTAATTCGTGGCAAAAATACGATTCTATTTCTAAATTAATGCGAGAAGTTTATGATTGCGATCATATTCGCTTGTCTACTCGTATATCTGCCAGAATTGTTAAAGAAACCGATGCTAGATTATTAAAAGTTTCTCTTAACCATCCTATTTTGTTAGCAGAG
>JBCCDL010001011.1:0-2075 GCA_039030815.1 Cyanobacteria bacterium P01_A01_bin.83
CTCAGGTTGCGAATTGGCTATTGCAGATAATAATTGTTGCTCGTTCTTCATTGTCAATGATTAAAGATTGGCTTTTCGTTTATAACTCAACCATCTGTCTTCTGGCTTCAATTAATAGTGTATTGGCTCGTTCATAATTGGGACGTTCGGGTAAGGAAGTATTGCTGAAGCTATGGTCAAACTTCTGGTGTAAATCTAATCGCCATTTATTGACCTCTACCCAAGGCATATCTCCATTCCTAATAGCTAATAATTCTGCTCTATATTGATCGACTTTTACAGGAATAAATCCTTCTTGCAAAACCGTGATGCCAGATAATAACAGTCTAATTAAGTGCATTGCATGCTTTAATTTAATCTCACCTTTATTACGTAAATCTTGCTCCATTTTTTTAAACTGAGACATAGCGTAACCGTTATAGGTTTGATAAACTAATTTTGACAAAAATATTTCTTTCTCGTTGAGAAATTTTTCCGCAATAGAAGTTGCATATTCGATCTTGGGAGTGTATAAACATTCGAGAATATTAGGATTAGCTTTTAATGCTAAAAGAATAAACTTTTGCAGTTCCCAATAACATTCTTGGCTATCGTGGTTTTCTAATTGTTCGGGAATACCATACAATGACCAATGTAACTTTGCAGGGGGCAAATAAATTCCCCTCAAATCGGTGTCAGAGTTCTCGTTATCTAAACCAAAAGCTCTCGACCCAACGACACAACGATAAATCACATAGTCATAAAGATTAAACTCATCCAACATATCACGAGCATCTTGCAATCCTTGTTTTTGATAATGTTTGCGAATACTAAACTCATGACGATTTAAAACTATCTCCGCATCGTTTGTTAGGCGAATTTTATAGGCATGAGAATTGTCAGTCGGAGCATAAATAATTACGCCGACACCTCCTTGGGAACATACAATTTCATGTTGTTTGTTTTTTACTTCAATTCGACTAACAATCTGGGTACCGACAGGAATTATTAAATTAGGATTCATCAAGCCTTCCGTCTCTCAGTTGATTTTTAATAATACGCCTGTATTGTGTATTTGTCTAATAAGTTGCCAAAAATAAATGATTCAAACTTTAGAAGAATTAGCCAAAATACTTCAATCTACTGTTCTGAAAGACAGTAACATTGCTGTAATAGAAATACCTAAATCCAAGGGGCTAGCTTTTGCCATAGAAGTACCACGTCCCACAATGCTAGATTATTGGCGTTTGTTGCGATCGCTCATGGATATTACTAAAATGTATCCTATTCTGACCGATTACTGTCTTGCTAGTAAGAACTTATCCCACTATTGATCTGATAATAATATTGAATACGAAAAAACAACATTTTACTCTTACATTTTTCACAAATTAGTGGTTTTAAAGCCTCTGAAAAGCCTAAAAATTGATTAGTGGGATAGGTTCATGATCAAAGAGGATGTTTAACCGCTTATCTTCATTTGGCGATCGCAAAATGTTCACAGGCGAAATTTAGTTCCGTTATTTTTATCGTATTTCCGACCCTTTTCGCTAATAATAAAGCTAAATCAGCGCTACCGTAACAAACCATTTAGTGCCTGATATCCTGGCTTCACCTCACTCCATTTAACCGCCATTATCTTCCATATACGATGCTGCCCGAAACTCAGGGTATCGTTCAGGCGATCGAATATCGGAGCAATATGGTCAAATATATTCTTTATTTCTTGTGCCGAGGGAGATTCAGTTATTAATTACATTACAGGTCAATTATGTATCCCTTTAAACGAAATTAAATTTAAAATAATACAATAGTAAGAATTATACTTGTCTTACTATTTATGTATCTTAAATATCAGCCAGGAGACATCATTCAAGATCGATACCGCATTACTGGTATTTTGGGTCAGGGTGGGGTAGCGATTACTTATAGTGCAGTTAATCTAGAGACAGAAAAATCTGTTGCGCTTAAAGTTATTTCTCTTAAGCAGCTTAATAACTGGAAACAAGTTGAGCTTTTTGGGCGGGAAGCCGAAGTACTAAGTAAACTCGATCATCCTGCCATTCCCAAATATATCGACTATTTTGATCTTGAAA
>JBCCDL010001012.1:0-2074 GCA_039030815.1 Cyanobacteria bacterium P01_A01_bin.83
ACTCAGTATCGGCACAATTGACCGTTGTATTAGAGAAGCAGGGATAGCCTGTGAACCAGTAGTAGAAGAATTATTAGCACAACTGCAAGTCTCGCAAATACGACCCATAGATGAAACCCCTTGGTATCAAAAAGGGAAACTCTATTGGTTATGGGTTGCCATAGAAAGCCAAACCGCAGTATAAGCGATTGCACCTCGAACAATTGAAGAATTCAAGCAATTAGTCACCGAAGCCTTTGTCGGATGGTTAATTACAGATGGAAAGGCGTGCTTATCGTCATCGAAAACGTCGCCAGAGATGTTTAGCTCATTGGATTCGTAAGGCTATTAGAATCGCTGAATCAATCAATGCTAGAACTGCAAGGATTGGAACACTAATCTTAGACAATCTGAGAGATTTTATCCATGCTATTAAGTCAGGCAAAAATCAAACAGAACTAGACCAAATTATCCGCTCTCTTGAGGGAATTTGCCATATAGGTAAACGAGTCGTAAGGCACGAAAAACTGAAAGCTCTGGCAAATGAAATTCTGAATGATTGGGATGCAGTAATAGCTGCGGTGAAGAATCCTCAATTACCGTTGACTAATAATGAAGCCGAAAGAGCTTTACGACATGCCGTAATTGCTCGTCGTATTAGTTATGGCACTCGAACGACAGAAGGTAGTATGGCCTATAGTTCGTTACTGAGTGTGATTGAAACTTGTCGCTTGAGAAAAGTAAATCCTTGGCAATATATTAGCTCCGTGATTAAGTTAGCTTGAAAAGGATTGAGTCCTCCTTTAATTCCGACGGTCGTAGCTACTTAAATCTCAATGGTCATCCTCTCTCCGTTTTACTTACTCTCAAACTATCTTGAGTAGGCAGTTTTGGCGATCGCTTTTAAGGGGGGAGTGAACGGTTACAAAATTTCTACCACATCTTTATAACCAAAATGGCGCATAGCAATCCGCAGATGAAATAAAGCTGCGCCACAGCTAATAGTTAACTCTCGATAATCGGGATCGGCAACGGGCAGGGCGCGAGTTTTATCTGCGTAAAGTTTTACTACATCTTCTTTAATCTCGAATTTCCAAGGTTGAGTATTGTGACTAGAAGGAGCAAACACAGCATAGTTAAGCAAAAATTTTAGTTTAGCTGCTGTCGAACCAGCACTGGGAAAATCATCTTCGTTAATTTTTCTGGGGTTGAATATTAGTTGGGGCATGGTATTTCTCTGCTGAATTTTCTTCAGGGACAAGAGATTTGGCTAATGCAGCGAAAAGAGCAAGCGAAAAGCAGAAAAGAACGCGATCGCGCCAATTAAGACAATACTGGCGTTGCTGAAGTTTAGGGATCGACTAAGTAAGCAGATGAAATCAAATTCTTATAGTCTTGCTTTTCCAAGTTCACTAAAAAATTAAACCAAAAGTTTGAGAAACTTGTGAAGGCTAGTACAACAGCCTGATTAGTTCGTAGATATATTACCAGAAGCCTTCGCCGCCAAATACTGATATAGAGCATAACGACTATCAACATCTTTCTGTGCCTGTTGCATAAGTCTTTTAGCAGTTTCTGGTTGAGAGTGCATCAGCATCCGAAAGCGATTTTCAGCATACATAGACTGTTCTATCGGCTGTTTGGGAGTGCGACTATCGAGTAGTAATGGGTTGTCACCCCGTTCTGTGCGTCTAGGATCGTAACGATAGAGTAGCCAGCGTCCCGAATCAACTAAAGCCTTTTGCTGCTGCATGGCGGTAGTCATATTGATGCCGTGAGCGATACAGTGAGAGTAAGCAATAATTAACGATACTCCGCCGTAAGCTTCGGCTTCTAAGAACGTCCTTAAGGTATGTTCATCTTTTGCACCCATCGCTACACTAGCAATATAGACATTACCGTAGCTCATTGCCATCAAGCCTAAGTCTTTTTTCGGCGATGGTTTCCCCCCTGCTGCAAATTTAGCTACTGCACCTCTGGGGGTGGCTTTGGACATTTGTCCGCCCGTGTTAGAATAAACTTCCGTATCCATGACCAGGATATTGACATTTTTGCCGCTTGCCAGGACGTGATCTAGTCCGCCATAACCAATGTC
>JBCCDL010001013.1:0-2074 GCA_039030815.1 Cyanobacteria bacterium P01_A01_bin.83
AAATCGTTGTTCTCAATATCTATTTCTGTCTCATTAGTCAAAGGAGATGGTGAAATAGGAAAGGGAGAAGAAGGAACACTATTTCCAGGGTCGTTAGGAAAATCTTCTTCTGAATCTTCTATGGCAAAACGAACAAAGCGATTAACAAAAATACTATCTGATAGTTGAGCGGTACTTAGTTTGATCAAATCTTCTATTGTGATACTGCTATCTCGTAAATAAGATTGACGATACAAACATAGTGCCTCAATACATGCTTCCATATCTTCTGGTTTACCCTTTGATTCCAATCTTCGTCTTATCTGCTCAATTATATGATTAGGAATCTGGTCAACTTTGATATATTTGACCTGTGGATTGGCAGCTATGTGGAGGGCAATTTCATTTGCCAGAGTTTTAAACTCTGAGGTTATAGCTGTAACTTTATGTTGGCATTTAAGTTCTATTAATACACCAATTTGATTCCCTGTATGAATATAGGATTTTACTATTCCAGGCATAGCTTCTATTGATAAAAGGCTATAAAACTTCCCGTTTTAAATAAGGTTGCAGGACATCAGGCACTTTAATGGTACCGTCGCTTTGCTGATAATTTTCTAAAATTGCCGCCATTGTTCGACCGATCGCTAGTCCTGAACCGTTTAAAGTATGAACATACTGGGTTCCTTTTTTGCCTGCTTGCTTAAAACGAATATTTGCCCTACGAGCCTGAAAATCTCTAAAGTTAGAGCAACTAGAAATCTCTCGATACATGCCCGCAGCAGGTAACCAGACTTCGAGGTCGTAGCATTTTGCGGCACCAAAGCCAATGTCTCCTGTGCAGAGTTCCAGGATACGGTAAGGTAATTTTAAAGCCTGTAAAATTGCTTCAGCGTTTTCGACTAAAGTTTGATGTTCGGCATCGGAAGTTTCAGGTGCAACTACTTTGACTAACTCTACCTTGTTAAACTGGTGCAGTCTAATTAGACCTCTGGTATCTCTACCTGCGCTACCAGCTTCTCGACGAAAACATGGTGTATAAGCACAGTGACGAATCGGCAATTGGGTATCTTCGATAATTTCATCACGATATAAGTTGGTCACAGGCACCTCAGCAGTAGGAGTTAGCCACAGATCATCATTGCTACACTGAAAGCTATCTTCTGCAAACTTGGGTAGTTGACTAGTGCCCCGTAGAGAATCGCTATTTACTAATACAGGAGGCATCACTTCAACATAACCAGCTTCAATTTGAGTATCGAGCATAAAGCTAATTAAAGCTCTTTCTAATGCTGCCCCCGCACCTACTAAATTGACGAAGCGACTTTGGGCTACCTTCACGGCTCGTTTGAAGTCTAAAATACCTAGTTTCTCCCCGATTTCCCAGTGAGGTAAGATATCTTTATTCTTTGTAATATATTCATCACCCCAGCGTTTTAGCTCAACGTTATCAGACTCATCCTTGCCAACGGGAGTAGTTTCATCGGGTAAATTAGGCAGTTCTAGTAATAAAGACTCTATCTTTGCCTTCAGCTCTTTCTCTTGGGGTTCAAGGTCGCTTAACTTGCTTTTAATCTCATTTCCTTCAGTTTTTAACTGGGCAATTTCTGCTCCTTGAGGATCGCTACCGCTACCAATTTTCTGACCAATTAGTTTGCCAATCTCGTTACCCCTAGCACTAAGCTGGCTACGATTAGTTTCGAGTTCCCGAGAAGTGCGGTCTAGTTCAATGATAGGCTGAATATTATGATTACCGTGACGACGATTAATTAATTCTTGAACTTGTTCGGGGTTGTTTCTGATCAGTTTGAGGTCTAGCACCGCTACTCTATATAAATTGATTTTAAATTAGCTTGTTTTACTCTCTGCTAGGATATCCTGTTTTTGCTCGATAATTTCCCACTACAGCGCCAAAAATTTAACACAAGCCTGCAAAAGATTACGGTAGCAGGGATTGATTTAAAGTAAACATACAGATTATCTTACTTTGACTGCCTAACAGCGAAAAACCAATATTACTCTCAAATCTATCTCCCATCGTCTACAACAGCTAATATAATGTGGTCTAAAACTGAGTAAGGGATTTTTGCTTTGA
>JBCCDL010001014.1:0-2061 GCA_039030815.1 Cyanobacteria bacterium P01_A01_bin.83
ACAAAAAACAATCTTGATTAAGATTCGGTTTGCTTTCTTTGCCAGTATTCACTTAGAAAATGAATTTGCTGAAAACCAACCCAAATATTTAATCCAGGGATAAGCATCCACCAAATTGTCAAAGGAGGCTCTAATCCTTCTTTTCGATACATTTGATTGACGGTACGGTAAAGGCGAAATTGAGCATAATAAATCCAGCCTAAACCCAAGATAGACAACCAGCCAAACCAAGGATCGACATCAGGGTCTAATCGCCACAGAATTTGCGGAAACAGTACACCGACAAAAAACGGAATCAGGCACTTTGCCCCCGACCAACTCCGCCCGTCATAACGCCGTAGTTCATCTTGAATCATCCATTTATAGTATGCGTAATAAGCTAAAAAACTAAATCCAGAATATAAAATTACTTTCTTTAATGGACGAGGTTTAGCGATCGCTGTTTCCATCATCGGTTGTCTATCTACTTATTTAATTCTGCCTACCTACTTAACTATCGCCCCAAAATCAGCCAACACCCTGGCATGATTCCGTAACAACCCCAAAAGATTTAAGCGATTGCGTTTAACATCAGGGTCATCTGCCATAACTAAGACGCTGTTTTCACCATCAAAAAAGCTACTTACCACTGGGACAATTTTGGTTAACCCATCAATTAATGACTGATAGTTAAGCTCCTGTTGAGAAGCTTCAGTTTGCGGTAGCAATTCTACCAGTGCTTCATAAAATTCTCTTTCAGAAGACTGCTCAAACAACTCAGGATTAACTAAATCTTCGGGATCTAAAGCTTGAGTATCTAAATCTCCCTTTGCTGCCAAACGTGCTGAACGGTTGATCGTTTCGTAGATTTCCTGTAGTTTGCCGTTGTTGCGGCTTGATTGCAGAAAGATAGCGCGATCTCGGACGTCTAACAAATCTGACAAAGCTCTTTGAGTATATTCAGGGTCGTTTTCCCCCAACACCGCATTGACCAAATCGTAATCAATCTGCTGTTCATCTTGGAGTAAAGTTCTGATGCGCTGAATAAAAAACTCTTGCAAAGCCAAAATCGGAGATTGACGCTCAGAATCTCCCGAGGCAAAATCTGCTGATCCTTGTTCTAGTAGTTGAGCTAGATCCAGAGGCAGATCGCTTGACCAGGTAATATTTACCACTCCATTAGCAGCTCGTCGCAGGGCAAAGGGATCGGATGAACCAGTGGGAATCATGCCTAAGCCAAAAATGCCGACTAGGGTATCTAAACGATCAGCCAAACCAACTACCTGACCATTTAAAGTGGTAGGCATCTGATCGTCTGCCCCCCTAGGTAAATAATGCTCAAAGATACCTTTTGCCACTGTAGGAGATTCACCGCTGACTAAGGCATATTTTTCTCCCATGACTCCCTGTAGTTCAGGAAACTCATAGACCATCTGCGTCACTAAATCCGCCTTGCAAAGTAAAGCCGTGCTTTCAATTTCGTTCTGTTGAGATTCACTAACTTCTAATTGTTCAGCAATAGTTTTAGCGGTATCAATAATGCGGTCAACCTTATCCCGCATCGAGCCTAAATCTTCTTGAAAAGTAACATTCTCTAGTTCAGGCAAATAAGTATCAAGATGTTCATCACAGTCTGCCTGGTAAAAGAATTGAGCATCTGCTAATCTGGCACGAATTACCCTGCCATTACCTTCGGCAATAACTTCTTTTTTATTCGGATCGCCATTAGAAATAGTGATGAAGTTAGGCATCAAAGTGTTATCTTCATTCTCCTGATGCACAGGAAAATAACGCTGATGACTTACCATTACCGTCGTAATGACTTCTGTGGGAAGCTTGAGAAAATCGGCTTCAAACTTTCCTGTGACTGCCGTAGGATACTCTACCAAATCTACAACTTCTGCCAGTAAGTCAGGATAGATCTCTGCCCTCCCGCCAATACTACTAGCTTCTGTTTCAATCTCGGCGACGATCTTTTCTTTCCTAGCTGTTGAATCCACCTCAACCGCAGCATCTCTAATTGCTTCGACATAATCCGTTGCTTGAGCAATTGTTACCTCGGCAGGATGCAATACCCGATGT
>JBCCDL010001015.1:0-2060 GCA_039030815.1 Cyanobacteria bacterium P01_A01_bin.83
ATCAAGAAAAGTTGACCGAGAAATATTGTATAAATTTTCAGCAATAATTAATCCGCTGGTCATGCCTGCAACAAAAGAAAGCATGGTTAGCATGGGTAACATTAGACAGCAGGCAACAACACGGGGAATAATTAAATAGTTGATCGGATCAGTTTTTAACAGATAAAGAGCATCGATTTGTTCTGTCACCTTCATGGTTCCAATCTCGGCGGCAAATGCTGAACCTACTCTTCCTGCCACAACTACTGCGGTTAATACAGGAGTTAGTTCTCTACTTAATGCTAAAGCTAGTACTCCTCCTATAGTTTGGATAGCACCAAAACTCAAAAATTCTTTTGATACTTGAATTGTAAACACCATGGCTACCGAAATGGATGTAATTAATGAAATCGGTAAAGATTTTGGTCCAACTGATTCCATTTGTTCCATCGTCAAATGATGATTAAGTTCTCCACGTAATAGATGAATAATTACCTGACCCACTAAAAAAAAACCACCAAGTGGACGTCCCAACCAAGATAAAATTTTGTAGGGTTTAAATACTAAATTAGTGTTGTTAATATTCATTATTCATAGATTGTTTAATACATTTGTTTCGCTTCTGACAAAATTCTGTAATAGACAGGCTATATCTGATATTCAATAGAAAACCTCAGTTTTAGTGGTTTGATTTTAGACATAGCAACGTTAAGGATCTAGAGCAGATCATTACACTCAAAATTGTTACTTACTAAGAATAGTTATAAACTTCACCTAATAAATATAAGCGCAGTCCAAGATACTCCACCGTGGCACGACAGAGTATCTTGGAATTCGTCACTATACATATTATTTTATTCAGATCTGGTTGCCAGAGATTTCAAGTCTAAAAATATTTGTATAATGTAACTTTTGTTAAGCTTTTCTTTATAATTAAGTCACATCTTTTTCAGGGTCATTTCATTCTAAAATTTTCTCACGATTTTTCTGGCTTTCACAGATAAAAAAATTGACGATATAAAGTCCGAAAAAGCGTATTGCCGTTAATACACATGCAGGGCATGATAGAGAATGAAATAGCCCTGCATCTTTTTGCTATTTTAAGAGTAAAAATAATTAGTAATTGGTATATTGTATTTTTGCCTACAGACAAATCTATTTTTATTATTATTATTTATCTGAGATTTCTCTTGCTAGAGTACAACAGAATATACCAACAAATGTAGAATAAAATTACCTTTTATTAGATAATATTTCTATTTAAAAAGCTATTTTAAGTTCAATAGGTTTACCAACGCCCTTCGGGCTTGAAGTCACAAAGGGCTTGCCCGCATGTAGTCAGGAGTCAGGAGTCAGGAGTCAGGAGTCAGGAGTCACAAATGCCGGCATTTGTCTTGTTTTAACGAGAGGTAAAACTACATGGGTTGTGAGGGGGGCATTTGTTCGGACTTGCTAAGTCTGACGACTAGATCCGCGCAACCGCAAACGCCATATATCAGGGTGGTGTCTGCGTCCACAAGGGGCTGTCACCTGATTCGGGCGGTCAACAATGTGAGGAAACCTCACATTTACGCCCTCAGAATTTATTTCAGGTGCTTGAATGCCCCACCGCCTTCAGCAGTCTTTAGCAGTTGTTAGGTAATCTGTTCGAGTCGTGATAGCAATCAACAATTAACAATTAACAATGATCAATCAACATGAAATCCCACTTCATTTACGGGTGGGATGAGCTTAAAATTTTGTTAATGCTTAATGATTAACGTTTAATGTTTTAATGTCTTTGAGCAAAAATTTAAAAATTATTAACTACAGATAATATTACAAAGGCGCGTCTTATGATTAAATCTATCTAATATCGGCAAATACTGTAAATTTTAGTTTAGATACCATACCTTAATGTTGATTTTTAGATTCAACATACTTTTAATAAACAAAATATGGCGATGAAATCCAGAATAAATTTAGTATATCTTGCAGTAGTAGGCTGTTTAAGTGCGATCGCTCTACCTAGCGTGGCTCAGATATCAAATTCTACTCAAAACCCTGCACCTACCATTCAAACACCGACAATTGACCCTAAC
>JBCCDL010001016.1:0-2053 GCA_039030815.1 Cyanobacteria bacterium P01_A01_bin.83
AAATTATTCAATTCAAGTTGTAGCCAAGACGCCAAACTCCTGAAGCGCGGGGATAAAATTGTGGTTTTCATGACTAGGACGACTCAGCTTAATGAGGGCAAATCTTTGTTCTGGGGTTAGGCTCGACCACTGATCAGCGGAAATGGTGACTTGAGATTCTTGAGCTTTGGTTTGTACACTTTGAGGTATATGATCTCTATCTAACCAAGGCGGAGCAGGATCAATCGCTAATTCTTTGGCAGGTTGACCCGTATTAGCTACAACTAGGTTTTGCAAAAATTCTCGATAACTTTGGCGCTGGGCGTCAGTATTGCAGGGCATATCCACCAAGGCTTGACGTTCTAGATGGCTAAACTGATTCCAGTGAGTCAGCTTGAGTTTGACACCGCAGTTATCTAATTTCATTCTGACCTGCATCGGAATACACCTTAGAGAACCAACAAAATCTGCTTCAAATTGAAAGTAATTATGATTTGAGTTAAATGATTGAGATGGTAAATTGGTCATCAATTTCAACCTGTACAAAGAAATTATGGTAGCTGAATCCACAACATGGGCTGATAATCCCATATTTGCTTGCCAAAGCCAAAATAATCAGTAGGATTGACAATAATATACCGCCTTGCCTCAACGAAATCAGCTATTAACTATAATTACAGTTTTGAGGGCGGTATGCTGAACGGCTTTTTTTGTTGCTCTATTCTATTGTTGATAATTAAGTGATCAAAACTCGTACTTCATCTAGCAAATCTAAAGCAGCTAAGTTTAGACTGGCATATGTAGCACAAGCACTATCTATTATCTATTCCTGGCGACAGCTAGACTGGGTATTGCTGCTAGGAGTAATTAGCTTAACTATCTTCGGCGGATTGGCTATTTATAGTACTGAGCTGCCCGAAAACCATAGCTACAGTTATCAACACTGGGTAGTTGGCATCTTGGGCTTAGCTATAGTTTTAGTTTTATCTCGTTGGCGCTACCAATTATTATTGCGCTGGCATTGGCTTATTTATGCTCTAACTAACATCTCTTTAGTAGCAGTAATGCTTACAGGAGTTACCGCCAAAGGCGCTCAACGATGGATCAATATTGCTGGCTTTAACGTTCAACCATCCGAGTTTGCCAAAATTGCCATGGTGATTACTCTGGCAGCTCTACTACAAAAGGGGGATGGTGCTAATTTAAAGACAGTGATTAGAACTTTAGTTATTACCGCTATTCCCTGGGGTTTAGTATTTCTTCAGCCTGACTTGGGGACTTCTTTAGTTTTTGGAGCCATGGTGATCACCATGCTTTATTGGGCAAATGTCAAAACAGGTTGGCTTATTCTGATGGTTTCTCCGCTGTTTTCAGCTATTTTCTACCATCTTTATTTACCAGGCTGGGTTATCTGGGTATTAACGACAGGGGGTATTGCCTGGTTAACTTTACCAGCAAAATTGGTGGCAACCCTCAGTTCGATAGTAATCAACTTGGGTGCGGTGGAGTTAGGTAATTTTTTCTGGAGCCTACTCAAAGATTACCAAAAAGCCAGGCTAATAATGTTTCTCGACCCCGAACAAGATCCTCTAGGTGGAGGATACCATTTAATTCAATCACGAATTGCGATCGGTTCAGGTAAGTTTTGGGGACAGGGCTGGTTTCAAGGCACCCAAACTCGCCTTGATTTTATTCCCGAACAGCATACCGATTTTATTTTTTCAGCGGTGGGAGAGCAATTTGGCTTCTTGGGCTGTATTGTCTTATTATTTGTATTTTGGCTGGTTTGTTTACGTTTAATTTGGATTGCCAGAAAAGCCAAAGATAACTTTGGTTCCTTATTAGCGATCGGAATTTTGTCAATAATTGCCTTTCAAACAGTGATTAATATCAGCATGACTATCGGGTTGGCACCGATTACGGGCATTCCACTACCATGGGTGAGTTATGGTCGTTCTTCTTTACTATCTAGTTTTATTAGTATTGGTTTAGTTGAATCAGTAGCTAACTCGAGAGTGAACAGTCCCCCTCCCTAAAAGCGAAGCGAGGCGGACATGCGGGAGCGCGCGTATGG
>JBCCDL010001017.1:0-2048 GCA_039030815.1 Cyanobacteria bacterium P01_A01_bin.83
CAGAGGAGAAGATTTCACTCAACAGTCAATAATTTTACCCTCTTCTCCTACTCTGCTTCTGACAATTCTGGCTATGGCAGCTATCGCTGTAATCCAAACGGGAATTACAGCTACTGTTATTGAGCCAAATAAACCTATTTGCTCACATTTGAGGCAAATTCAGGCTGCTGATCGGGTTGAGCTAACTTTTCTTTGTCCTGACGACGTTTTTTAGCGTATAGCTGAATACTGGCAACCATCGCTACTACTAAACCTGCTATCAGCCAAGTAGTTAGATCCAAGGGTAAGCTATTTTTGAATACTGCTAATAACACGATCAGCACCAATAGAATCGTCGGCGCTTCATTTAAGGCTCTAAACTGCTGTCCCGTCCAGTTACATTCACCTGCTGCCAACTTTTTCATAATGCTCTTGCAAAAATGATGGTAGCCAATTAGCAAGACCACAAAAGCCAACTTGATATGTAGCCAGGTAGATTTGAGAATTGCTGGTTCAGTATAAATTAGTCCAATTGCCATCGCCACAGTCAAAAGCATCCCAGGAGTGGTAATGATGCTATAAAGACGCTTTTCCATTATTTCATACTGCTTTTTTAAGATACCGCGAGCAGGTTCGGGTTCTTGTTCTGCCTCTGCATGGTAGACAAACAATCGGACTAAATAAAATAATCCTGCAAACCAAACTACAATACCAACGAGGTGGAATGCTTTAAACCAGTAGTAAGCCATAAAATATTTTAATTAAAAAACTTTAATTCCCTATGTCAATTGAAGGTGAGGGGTGCGCCGTCCCACGACCCATACTCAATCACCTTGTTGCAGTTTATATTTTATTGCGCCACCGATTACAGCTACGCAATAAAATTTTAAAGACTTGTTTAAATAACTCAATAGAAAGAGATAACGGGACTGGCCAGATTTGAACTGGCGACCTAGCGCTTCAGATTGGTGTGAGTTTCCCCACTCTCTGGACTATCCCTTCACCATGGGTAAAAGATCCCTTTAGGTGGTGGCCGTTATGTTACAGATATTTTTGGGGTTAGATTAAACCCGAATGAACCATTTCCTGATTTTATTTCTGTAACCAGTCTCTGCACCTTCTCTACCAGGAACTATAGAGCTTGGCTCAAGATTACCATGATTGCTATTAACAACTTTAGGCTTCCTTGAATTTGACCACATTCATCCATGAAGTTTCCCTCATGGTGCCCGATATTTCAGGAGGCGCTTGCTCTATCCTACTGAGCCACAGCCCCACGTTTATCTCAAATTATTCAATTTCCATTAAGATAAACCATGTCACAAACTACGAGGTGTTGCCGCTGTTTTTGTATATAAAACTTTACTAGATTAATAAATATTGCAACATCGATTCATACTTCTGTTGTGTAAAGAAATAAACTTATTATCAATTCAGATAAATATTCATAAATTCAGGAGAAATAAATTTTGACTTACTTGACATTGTTAGCTGCTACTGTCCCAAACACTGTATCTTGGAGTCCTAAAGTAGCGATTGTAATGATTGCTTGTAATATTGCAGCGATCGCTTTTGGCAAATTTACTATTAAAAATCAAAGTGCTGGGCCTGCTTTACCTTCCCCCGCTTTGTTCGGCGGCATGGGTCTACCTGCTTTACTAGGTACTACTAGTCTTGGTCATCTCTTGGGTACAGGTGTGATCCTTGGTCTGGCTAATGCTGGTGCTTTGTAAGTATCTAAAAATTTTTAAATTGACAGGATTAGTTGTTACACGTGATGTGAATGCAGCTAATCCTTTGTTATTACAGCCGTTTTCAGTGGGATAGACTCCGTTTAAAATTAACTAGTTCGTAGCTTTTAGCTTTTAGCTTTTAGCTTTTAGCTTTTAGTTGTGGTCTACTATACATGAACAGCGCAGCAAATCTATTCAGATGAGTAATTCATAATTAGTTTTGAAGGATAATCAACTCCTGAATAAACTGAGATGGTAATGATGGAGTTATCAATTAAACGGGATTGATGGGGCAGTATACCAGTACCAGAATTGACGGGATAGGCAGGAAAACAG
>JBCCDL010001018.1:0-2048 GCA_039030815.1 Cyanobacteria bacterium P01_A01_bin.83
AGCAAGCCGAAGGCTAAGACTCAGCATCGAAGCCCGCAGGGCGGAGGGGGCGGGCGACACAAGGTACATGGGTTGAACCGAATCGCCTTTGTGAGCCAAGCTCAGAACACGCGCCCTTGCGAATGCGCTGCGCTTTTAGCTTTTTAAAGATATTTTAAAGATATACATTGAATTAAAGCTCTTGTATTCATATTTTGGTTTAGCATCGCCGTATTTTAAAATAACAGAAAATATCTAAGATTCTTGCTCCGACTCAACTTCTTGTTGTAGTTGAGCCAATTCTTCAGGAGACATTTCCTCTAGACGTTTTTGCATGACAGCTTCTTCATAATCTTTAAGCTGTTGATTATAAGTCATATTTTTAGTCCCTACCCGTAGTAAATAGGTTAAAGACCAAGCAATCAAGCCGACTACTAGTAATGTTTGTGTCCAGATGCCAGCATTAATGCCATCTAAGCCAAATAATTGCAGTGCAAGATAAACTAGTCCAGCCGCAATAAATACAACCAAACTAATCCCTAATGCATCGATTCTACGCATGTTAATCTCTCTATGCTTCTAGATTGCGGCGTTTCGGGCGAAAATTAAGCAATGGGCTAAGTAATAACATGCCTGGGAAGCTCAAAAACACAAACAGATACATAACTAACCGTTCAATCGAGCTAGCATTGTACCAACGTTTGCTGAGGTAAAAATATACTAATGCTGGCAGCACTAATAGATAGGTACCACTCAAAACCAAATATAGTAGAGCGACTAAGTTAGTCTCTGTAAGTAGCATAACTGCTTTTAATCATGAGAAAATTTACGTCACTGTTATTTTAACAGGGTAAATGCTTTCAACTCGCGCCTATTATTAATGCGGTATTAGTTACTTGTTATTTACTTTAAATCATTACTGACCTAACCTCCTTCGCCCCTTTGACATTACCCACCTGCTTAAGAGCCATCTCTGACACTAGACAAATCCCTCCCAGAATATATAAACTCTGATTACTAGTACCCAGTCCAATAAACCGTACAACTCCGAAACTCATCAAAGCAGCAATTAAAATTGGTATGATGACCATATACTGAGTATGTTCTCCTCAAACTTATATACAGTAATACTTATACTTCGATTTAGTTGTTTTCTTGATCTACTTTAGTTTCAGCGATTTTTTGATGTTTGGTGTAAGTCCCTTTTCTCATCAGGGTTTGAGGCTATTTTCTTATTGTTTTTTGCCTAAGTTCCGTTAATAGCGATTTAAGCTTTTTCTGGCACCGTAACTTAATAGCCGATCAAGGGCATCCAAACGACTTTGCCAAACTTGTGCTTGATAGGGATTTATATCCCTACTCTGTTCCATCCAATCAGGAAATTGACGGCGCAGAGAGTTGAGAGTAAGCCTAGCTGAGAAAAAATTTCTCTGGGATGGTTCTTCGGCCAAATTCTCTAACTCCGATCTAAGATAATCAGCTTGTTCACCCCATTGTTCTAAAATACCCTTTTCTATTTCTGGAGAATTATTGATTAAGAAGTAATTCCATTCATGTTGCAAACCCTCATATCGCGACAGACTAGCTCTAAAAGGTTCGCGATGAGGCAACATTTGTTTAGACTCAATGAGGTTGGTTCCTTGAGTCATACTAAATGTATTAGTGAGATGAGAATTTAAATTTTCTGCTGCGAATAAAGCATGTCCTTGGGTAGACATACCTCTCAAAAGCTGCACTTGATCTAACGCTGCCACATCAGATATGTCTAGCAGCCTAATTCCTGGTAACAGCAAAGCTTTCCCGTGATCAAATTCTCTGATTAAAGGGTTGGTTAAACTGTGTAATCGATCTGTATTTTGGGCATAAGTCATCGGCACCAACATATCAATCCATTCTTTATTGACCCATTTTTCCCAAGATTGCTGAATTTTACTCAAACGCTCTTGCTGTGGCATAGGGAAAACAGCTGTTGAAAGAATCAATTCAGGACGAAGCCGCTTCAAATTCTGCGACACTGACTCAACAAAATTATCTATCTGTTCTACTCGAAATTCTGTCCATCTTGACCA
>JBCCDL010001019.1:0-2041 GCA_039030815.1 Cyanobacteria bacterium P01_A01_bin.83
TGGTCAATTGTCAGTTGGTCTAACTGGAATCTGGCTAAAAGTCGAGGAGAAATTAGCTTTATTTCTCTGGGTAAAGTGGGACATGATTCTAAAAATGGTCCTTTAGATGAAACAGCTATTTTAAGTAATGGTTGTAATCATTTAGAGCAAACTTTAGATATCATCTTACGCATCCTAACCCATGGTGATGGCGAAGAACCCTATCCTGCTGCCGTTCCCGACTATTGCGCCACAACCAAGTTAATAGTTAGCGACTATGCTAATTATGTTAAAGCTGAGTTTAATCAACCTGATTATTATCCCATCAAGCAATCTTATTCCAAAAACTATCTACCTGTAGGTCAATGGTTAGGACGTTTAATTTTGCCAGATGTAACAGAACGTTCTCGTGTCAACGGAGTTTATTTTGAAGTTCACTATGCATCTGCTGCACCAGAACTAGTCGGTCAAAAGGTATACTTGCGTTGGCGAAATCGCCCTGACCTTCAAGCTTATGTCAATCAAGTAAAAACCAGGATTGACTTTTCCGAACAAGCATACCAAAGTGTTAACCAGGGAATTGTTCATCCCCTACGTTTAAACCACTGGCGACAGGTGCAGGCTTTAGAATCCTTGGCTGGTGCCAGAGATTATGACGATGTTATGGTTGCGTTAACTTCAGTAGAAGTAGAGACTGAACCTGAGACATGTTTATATATATCCCGCGAACCGATTCTAATTACGGGTAAGTATTATGCCCTGGTAACTGTTGCTGAATTATTAACTAACAATCAGGCTAAGGTTATTCACTATAACCCTGACACTAGCAAGTTTGATGGGCGAGAAGACATAGTTTATATTCCCCAGGTAGTAGCAGATCGCAACGGTGTTTTACCTGCTACTGCAAATGAGATTACCAAATCTTCCTCAAATAAAACAGGTTGGTATATCTATGGCAAGAAAAATCATCAAGGCATGTTTACCGTAAAAGCGATCGCGCCACGTAATTTATTTCAGCTACAGCCAGCTAAAGTTATTTCGGGGATAAATAAAACCACTGACTATATTCATAATCAATATTGGCAGGGAATCAAACAAAAAAAAGGTCAGATCGATTCAATTTTACTAAACCCCCGTAACCTACCAAAAACAGAACTAATCAATTCCTATCGAGAGGGCGATCGCCTGTTACTGCTGCATACTTTTGGTGGTATTGGCGGGAATAAAGCCGAATTTGCTCCTTTAGGCATCTTTTTTGGTCATTTTGCCTTCGGTTTAGCAAGAGTGATCCGCGAACCACTTACCCAAGAACTTCGGTTTAAAATTAGCTATGCCCAGGTATATACCCAAAATACAACGGGAATTATTGCAGGTAGCTTAGACTGGACTAACTTTACAGGCGATCGCCAGTTTGGCTGGTTGGGTAGTCGTCCCATTACCGATATCGTCGTCAAATTAGATGTTTTCGACGAATACAACTTCGATGGCTTACGTCGCTTTCCCCTCAACGCCTTGGCATATCAGTTAGACCGCATGATGGCACGCTATCGTACAGGAGACGGTACAGGGGCTACTTTTGTCGGACCAGCCAATTCCTGTGTGCAGGATTCTTGTCAGGCTTTATATCAGGCAATTAATATGACCCTAACCGAAATAAATTGTAACTCTCAAATAAAGTACTGGATTGCCGCTAACCCCAATCATCCCCAAACCCATCGCGTACAGCGTCTATTGGCACTTAATAAAGCTATTGAAAGCAAATTAATCACTTGGCAAACTCGCACTGACTGGGTAGATCCCTATCAGTCTCTAATTGGAACTCGTTTGGCAGATCGTCCCGTAACTACCGTCGTCAATGCCTTGACAAGCTGGCGATCGCTTTTACCTCGTTTAGCTAATGATATCCTGGCTGAAATCTTCTTAAATCATGGTGCAAGTCTGTGGCTATTGCAATCCTATCAAGTAGGCGGTTGGGATGAAGATATCGAACCTATTGCACCGACAAAATTATGGATTTAAAAATTAATTTTGTTTTTGTTGTAATACGACAGATTTGATTTAA
>JBCCDL010001020.1:0-2041 GCA_039030815.1 Cyanobacteria bacterium P01_A01_bin.83
AGATTTGCGCCTTCTGCGAGTAATAAAGCATAATTCCAAGAATATTTTATGCTGTCCTCTGTCGTACCCGCACTGCCTTGAATAGTTAGGGTAGAATCATTGCTAATCGCTGCTGCTAATAGTTCGCTAAGATAGCTTTTTGCCGTTCCTGGTTCGCCAATCAGCATTAAACCCCGATTAGTTGCCAGTGCTACGATACAGCGTTCGATAGTCGCCCTTTCTCCTACAAATTTGGGCTGAATATTTGAAGAACTATCGCCTAAAATGAATTTCAATACCGATTGTGGGCTAAGTTTCCAACCTCCAGGGCGAGGAGCATTTTTATCCAGTTGCGCTAATTGTTTGAGTTCATCAGCGTAAAGTATTTCGGCTGCGGGACGTTGAAGTTGAGGTTTTTTTCTGGGCATTTTGTTTCACGCAGAGACGCAGAGGCGCAGAGAGAGTATTAAGTAAAAATTCTGCTTCTAGTTGACCCAAATATTGAACCAAACGCACTTTATCAAAAGTCATTGGTTCGACGGCAATCAATAAACTATCTACAGATAAACCATTTTGACTCGAAGAATTTACTTTGACTACCGCAGGAGAAATACGGGTATTCGATGGTTTGGCAGAAGTAAAAGGAAGCAAGGTTACTTTGCTCCGTTTTTGATTGAATATACTGCCAGAAATGATTAAGGCTGGACGAGTTTTCTGTATTTCGGTGCCAACAGAAGGATCGAAAGTAACTAGCCAGATACTTCCCAGTCGGTAATTGCTGCTTGTTGCCATTCTTCCGTCCAACCTAATTCTAATTCATCGATCGCTTCACAAGCATCTGCTAAAGCTTCATCTTCTTGCTGTTGCTGCCATTTTTTCAATAACGACTCAATCAAAGCACTGCGATTATCTACTTTGGCATTGAGATAATCTACTAATTCGTCTGATAGAGAAATTGAAATTTTTGCCATATCCTACTTATTTTCCTACTGATAGTAGTATAGCTTTTTAGTTGTTTGCCTTGGAGGTGACAATATATAAATCTCGCAATACTTCACTCATTACCAAAGCATCTACGTTTTTTAGTTTGAGATGTGAGCCTTTGAAATGGTTCTTGTCATACCACGAGCCAGGTGAGGGATATTCATAAGGTTGCTCGGTTTTACCTGGAAAGAACAGACAACCATCGATCGCATCATCACCATAGATACTATCTTGAGCAACAAATTGATATTCGTAGTCGCCAATAATAGCTGTAATATCGGCTTGGGGAAAGTATTTGTAATTGACCGAAAAGTCTCCATGATCGTGCAAGCCTCCTTTGAGCCAACCCAGACTTTCCATTGTCCTTAGTAAAGTGATACCAGGAATAGTAATGTCTTTAAAGCGAGTAAGTTCTACTGTCTCAGCTTCTTCTGGAGTGATAGCATAAATTTCGCGATTAATTTGGGGGAAAGGAGGAATAATTTCGTAGTCGCTTAAAGTTTCTCCCCAGGCAGATCTTTGTTCTATAGTTAAATGAACGGGATGAATAATTCCCACCGTGATAATACCTTGAAGCGATATCTCTTCATCTTCAGCATCAGCATAGGTGCGATCTTCTGCCAATCTAAAAGTCTGCACTAAATTGTTTTGCTTATCGTAACCTGCCCAAATAATTCTCTGCACTAAATGAGTCATAAACGGGTGATTTGCCAACAAGTCCTCAAATTCTTGCCATTGCCAGCGTCTTTGAGCAGTCATTGCCTGTTCGAGACGTACCGTTTGAATCTTTAGAGTTTCGCGTATTTGCTTTTTCAGTAATTTCCAGTCAGCTAATGCTTGGGTAGCTAATTCTTCGTTATCTTTCTTGGTTGGTTTTGGTAGATTAGCTCTTGCTTTACCTTTCTCATCCCGCACCATTGGTTTTAAATCTTGTCCTAAAACAAAATTAAATTGGCGATCGCCGTAATCAAATACTCGTTGACCTTTAGCATCTAAACCCAGACTAGGAATAATCCGATCTTCTAGTTCATCTGGGGATAATTTACGGTCTTTGGCGATCGCACTAATACACTCCTGC